>DATFQL010000194.1:0-4699 GCA_035264305.1 Candidatus Limnocylindrales bacterium
CCAGGCAACCCGAAGCCGTAATCGGTCGCACCGCAGCGCGAGACGTCCGCCTAGAGCCGGACGATCGTTGCCCCGTCTCCGCCCTCGCCGCGCTCGCCGGGCCGCAGGCTCTTCACCAGCGGGCTGGCCGACGCCTGCGTCCGCACCGCGTCGCGCAGCGCCCCCGTCCCCAGCCCGTGAATGATCAGGACCTGCTCGAGGCCGGCCAGCGACGCATCATCGAGGTATCGGTCGAGGGCCTCGAGCGCCTCGTCCACCCTCGCGCCCCGCAGGTCGAGCGATGACGCCACGGTTCGTGCGCGGCTCAGCTGGAGATTGGCAGCGCCCGCGCCGGCGGGCGCCGACCCGCGGCCGCGCCCGCGACTCGCGTCGCCAGAAGCCCCGGGTTGACCGTCCGTCCCCGACGCTGCGGCCGATCCCGCCCCAACGGCCTCCTCGAGGTCGGCCACCGCCACCGTGACCCGCACACCGCCGGCCTCGAGCGTTGCCCGCGTGCCGCCCTTCTCGAGGGCCGCGATCCGCCCCTCCCACCCGCCCGTGCGGCTCCGCGCGCGGTCGCCCAAGCGCCACGTTCGCGGGGCGGTCGGAGCGGGCGCCGCCTTGCCGGTCTTCGGCTCGGGCAGCCGGTCCAGGGTCCGCTCGGCACGGGCCAGGGCGGCGTCGATCGCGGGCGCCGTCACCGTCTCCCGCTCGAGCCGGCGGCGGACGCCTGCGACGTCGTCCTTGAGGCCTTCCACGAGCCGCTCGGCCTCGGCCCGGGCCGCACGCACGGCGTCGTCGCGCTCGCGCCGCGCCCGGCGTCGCTCCTCCTCCGCGGTGCGCAGCGCATCGGTGGCGCGCTGCTCCGCGGCACGCGCCCGCTCCACGGCCTCCGCGATCTCCCGTTCCTGCGTCCGGATCGACGCGAGCGTCGCCTCGAACGCCGCCTCGTTCTCGGTCAGCCGCCCGCGGGCGTCCGCGACGATGGCCTCGGGCAGACCGAGCCGCTCCGCGATCGCGAACGCCTGCGAGCCGCCGGGCAGGCCGATCGTCAAGCGGTACGTCGGGGAGAGCGTGTCGAGGTCGAAGGCGACCGACGCATTCCGGGCGGCCGGCGTCTCGTGCGCGTACACCTTGATCTCGGCGTAGTGGGTGGTCGCGGCCACGAGCGCGCCTGAGCGGATGAAGTGATCGAGCAGCGCCTGGGCCAACGCCGATCCCTCGGTGGGGTCGGTACCCGCACCCAGCTCGTCGAGGAGGACGAGGGTGCCCGCGCCGGCCCGCTCAACGATCCGGATGATCGACCGCAGGTGCCCCGAGAACGTCGACAGCGACTGCGCGATCGACTGTTCGTCGCCGATGTCGGCGAACACGTCCCGGAACACCGGCAGCATCGAGCCCGCCTCCGCGGGGACGTGGAGGCCCGCCTGGTGCATGAGGGCAAGCAGCCCGAGCGTGCGCAGGGTGACGGTCTTGCCGCCCGTGTTGGGACCGGTGATCACGAGCGCCGTATATCCCTCGCCGAGGCGGATGTCGATCGGCACGACGCGGCCCGTGAGCCCCGGATGTCGCGCGGACAGCAGGACGACCTCGTCACGCGTCGCGAGGGCGGGGCGGATCCCGTCCATCTCCGCGGCCAGCTGCGCCTTGGCGGCCCAGAAGTCGAACTGCGCCAGCGCGTCCAGTGTCTCGGTGAGCATCGTCGCGTTCGCGGCGACCAGCGCGCTCAGCTCGTCGAGGATCCGGCCGACCTCCTCGTCGACCGCCGCCTGCGCCTCCCGCCACGCATTGCCCAGCTCCACGACGACGAGCGGCTCGACGAACAGCGTCTGGCCGCTTCCCGACGCGTCATGCACGACGCCCTTGACGCGGCCGCGGGCGTCGGCGCGGACGGGGACCACGTAGCGCCCGTTGCGCATCGTGACGATCGGCTCCTGCAGCGCCCCGCCCAGCTCCGAGCCGACGAGCGTGTCCAGCCGTCGTCGGAGGCGGTCATATGCGACGCGCACCGCGCCGCGGAGCGAGCCGAGGCGGGGCGATGCCGTGTCAAGCAGCTCGCCGACCGGGTCGAAGCTCCGCGTCAGCGTGCTCCGGAGCGCGGGCAGCGGATGCACGCGACGCCCGAGGTCGCGGAGCAACGGCCGGCGCTCCTCGGCGAGCGACGTCTGGAGGCGGGTGGCGGCATCGAGCGTCTCCGCGATCTCGAGGAACTGCTGCGCGTCGAGCCTCCCCCCGCGGGCCGCCCGTCCGATCCACGGTTCGATGTCGTGGGCGGCACCGATCCCCACGCCGGCCCGTTCCTGCAGGAGCTGCCGCGTCTGATCCGTCTCGTCGAGGCCGCGCGCGACGATGACCGCGTCGGTCGAGGGCTCGAGCGCCTCCGCGAGCCGGCGCGACGGATCGAACGACGTCTTCTCCGCGAGCCGCTCGCGGACCTGGGGGAACTCGAGCAGCGCGATCGACCGGGCGTCCATGCCCTCGCTCATCGGCCGCGGCCGCTCACCGACGCGCTGCCCTCCACCACGAGCCGCCAGGGCATCGACGCCCACGGCTCAGCCGCGTACCCGATCCCGATCCGCGGCGTCGCGCTGATCACCGGCGGCTCGTCGTGCGCCGAGCCCGCCAGGGGTCTCTCGAGCCGGAGCGACGATTCCGCCGCGCACAGGTCCACGCCCGTGTCGGCGCGGGTGATCCCGAACGCGGCCGCGACGAGTCCCGGCCCGGCGGCGAGCCGCGCGTCGGGGACGAGCCGTGGGGCCGGCCCGCCCGCTTCCGTCTGGGCAGTGCGGGCGGTCGAGATCGCCTGCCTCGAGGCCCGCATCGCGGCGATGCCGTGGAGCGGCTCCACGGCGCGGACGAGCAGCGCGGCCGGCCGGCCCGCAGGCTCGGTGACGACGTTGAGGCAGTGGTGCATCCCGTAGACAAGGTACACGTAGGCGATCCCCGGCGGCCCGAACATCACCTGGTTGCGGCCCGTCGGTCCGAAGCGGGCGTGCGAGGCCTGGTCGTCCTCCCCGATGTACGCCTCGACCTCGACGATCCGGCCGACGCGGCGTTCGAGCGACGGGTGCGCGTCGGTCGCCGGGACCGGGTCACGGACGAGCCACGCGCCGAGGACCGCCCGGGCCGCGTCGAGCGTCGGGCCTGCGAGCGCGGACCGCGGGAAGGGACGAGCCGGGCCGATGACCGGCGCGCTGGGTGGCCGGCGCTCGTCGCGCCGGCCGGTCACGACAGCGGGTAGAGCGCGAGCACCTCGTCCGGCACGAGGAACGACACGATGCCGAGGAACGCCGGGATGAGCGTGTCGTGGAGGATCGCGCCCGTGCTCGAGCTGTCGATCGCGGTCCAGAACCCACGCAGGAACGGCAGCTCGTCCGCGTCCGTCGGCAGGTTCGTGTACAGGAAGTACTGGTCGAGGATGATCGTGATGAACATCAGGAACAGCACGCCCTGCACGACCCCGAGGATGCCGCCGAGGATCTCGTCCACGACTGGGTACTTCGCGAACACCTCCACCTTGCGGTACGTCCCCTGGACCACCAGGAAGAACGCAACGACCGCGGCGACGAAGATGACGAGGTACCCGATCATGACCGAGTACTCCTGCGGGTACTGCGTCCAGTTCTCCGCGAGGAAGCTGCCGAGCCAGAATGCGTTGAGCTGCAGGGCGAGGAAGAACGAGAACGTGATCGACAGGATGCCGACCAGCCGCCGGATGGCGCCCTGCGCGTAGCCCAGGATGAACATCCCGAACAGGAACAGGACGACGAGCACGTCGACGACGTTGATCGAGGCGAAATCCAACTGCGCACCCTCGTGACGGCGGCCGCGAGCCCCTGTCGGCCGGTAACCCGGGCGAAGGGTAGCAGCGCCCGATCGGGACCCGCAATGCGTTCGGGCAGCCTCGAGGCAGGCATTGGTGCCTGCCCGCGCACGGGCAATGGTCCTGTCGGGATCAGGACCGGATGCGCCCGCCGACCGCGGGCAGCGTACCCACGACGCTCGCGACGGCGGCTTCGACCTCGGGTTCGGTGAGGGTGCGGTCGGGAGCGCCGAACGTCAGCCGGAACGCGAGACTCTTCTCGTCCCGGGCGAGCGGCTCGCCCCGGTAGATGTCGAACAGCACCACGCCACGCAGCAGGTCCCCGGCGTGCGACCGGATCTCGGCCTCCACGACCGCCGCGAGGGTGGCCTCGGGGACGACGATCGCGAGGTCGCGGTCGACCTCGGGAAATCGCCCCACGGCCTCGGCCCGCTCGGGCCTGAGCCGACCAGAAGCGAGCCCGTCGAGCGCGACCTCGGCAACGATCACGCGGTCGCTGGTCCGGAGCTCCCACGCGTCGACGATCTGCGGATGGAGCTCGCCGACGATCGCCTCGAGGCGTCCCTCGACCCGTCCACTGGCCGTGCGACCCGGATGGAACAGCGGCTCGTCCGCCACCGGCTCGTAGCCGATCCTCCCGAGGCCCAGCCGGCGAGCCAGCAGCTCCAGGACGCCCTTCGCGTCGTCGAGATCGAAGGTGCGGGCCGCTCGGTTCCATGCGGCGGGCTCGGCGGCACCGACGAGGGCGATGCCGAGCCGCCACCACTCGCCCGGCTCGTCGCCCGTACGTCCGTACCCCTTCCCGATCTCGAACACCGCGACGTCAGTCGTCCCGTGGCGGAGGTTGAGGCCGACGACGTCGAGCAGGCTCCCGAACAGGTTCGGCCGCAGCATCGA
>DATFQL010000195.1:0-2915 GCA_035264305.1 Candidatus Limnocylindrales bacterium
CTGTTCGTCCACGACCTCCCCGACGACGAGCTCGCGCGCTACCGGGGTGCGATCGAGGCGGTGACAGCCGACGACGTCCTGCGCGTCGCAAGCGAGCACATCCGGCCCGACACCTTCGCGATCGTCCTCGTCGGCGATCACGAGCAGTTCGGCGACGAGCTCGAGGCGCAGGGGCTCGGGCCGATCGAGATCGTCCGTGACCCCGAGCCGATGCAGGTCGCCGCGGGCGATGCCGCCGACGAGATCCTCCCGGTCGACGCGGGCGAAGGCGGCCCGGCGGAGGGCGCCGAGGAACCCGAGCTGCCCGGCGGCGACGACCCCGCCGACCCGGGCACGGCCGACGAGCCTGACGCGGTGGGGTGATCGTCGACGGCTGAGGTCGCGCACAACACGCCGTCCACGCCGCCGGGTCGCCTCGCGGCCCGGGTCCCGGCCCTCGCGTCTCCCGTCTTCCGGCGGTTCATCGCCGGCGCGATGGTCGGCTCGATCGGGGCGTGGATGCAGGCGACCGCGCAGGGCTGGCTCGTCCTCGACCTCACTGACTCGCCGGCGGCGCTCGGGCTCGTCTCCGCGCTCCAGGCCTTGCCGACGCTCCTGTTGTCGGTCGTCGCCGGCGTCATCGCCGACCGCGCGGATCGCCGCAAGCTGCTCGCGGCGACCCAGGTGTTCTCGGCCGGCGTCGCGTTCACGCTGGCGCTCCTCACGACGACCGGCGCGATCGCCTTCTGGCAGGTTGCGCTCCTCGCGCTCCTCGCGGGCACCGCGGGCGCCATTCAGACCCCCGCGTACCAGGCGATCGTGCCGAGCCTCGTGGATCGCGCCGCGATCGGCAGCGCGATCGCGCTCAACTCGGCCCAGTTCAACCTGTCGCGGATCCTCGGGCCGTCGCTCGCCGGCGCCGTCATCGCCGCCGGCGGCCTCCAGGTCGCGTTCTGGGGGAACGCCTTTGCCCTGCTGACGGTCGCCACGATCCTGTGGCGGCTCCGGATCGTCACGCCGCCGGATCTCGCGCGCGCCGAGACGTCGATGTGGTCCAACCTGCTCGACGGCCTCCGGTACGCCCGGTCGCAGCGGATGGTCGCGCTGCTCGTGCTGCTCGCGGGCGTGCCGGCCCTGTTCCTCCTCAACTACCTCGTGCTGCTGCCCGTGTTCGCCCGTGACGTGCTCGGGATCGGCGCGCCGGGGCTGGGCATCCTGTCAGGCGGGGTGGGCATCGGCGCGCTCGCGGCCGCGCTCGGCCTGGCGGTACTCCGGCCCTCGGGCGGGTCCGGCCGCTCGGTGCTCATCGCGCTCGTCGTCGCATCGGTCGCCGAGATCGTGTTCGCCGTGTCGCGGGTCGTCCCGCTGTCGGTCGTCGCGCTCGCCGTGCTCGGCGCGTGCCAGGTCGTGTACTACGCGACGACGAACACGCTGATCCAGGTCCTCGTCCCGGCCCGGCTGCGCGGCCGCATCATCAGCCTGTACATCCTCACCTCCTGGGGGCTGATCCCGGTGGGGAACGTGCTGTCCGGGCTGCTCGCCGAGCGGACCACCCCGACCGTTGCGCTCGTCGCCGGGAGCCTCGTGACGCTCGTGACCGCGATCGTCGTCGCGCTCGCGGTCCCGGAGCTTCGCCGGCTCGCGGCAGGCAGCGCGGCCGACCAACGAGGCGCGGCCTGAGCCGACGCTGAGACCCGACGGCGGGTCACGCGCTGCGGCTACGCTGTTCCCCGTGATCGTCGTCGTCGGCATGCCTGCGTGGCGCGAAATCGAGCCCGCAGGTCCGGACGGGCGCGCGTACCGGATCGCGCTGGCCGTGGCGCGACGCGGCGCGAGCGTCGAGCTGATCGGGCGGGCCGGCGACGACCCGGCTGGCGACGCGCTGATGCTCGCCCTCGCGCGCGTCGGCGTCGGCCACGTCGCGCTCCTTCGCGATCCCGCCCGGCCGACACCGATCGTCAATCCGCCCGTGGAGGACGGGGCGTCCGTCGTCGAGGATGAGGCCGATCTCGTCCTCGCGGACGGCGAGCGACCCTCCGACGCTCCCGTGCTGGAGCCGGCCGACGTGTCGCTGGGACTGCAGTATCTGCCGTCGTACGAGGTCATCGTCATCACCGACGACGTCCGTGCTGATTCGATCCCGGTCGCCGCCGAGGCCGCCGCGTTCGCGGGCGCTCACCTCGTCGTGCTCGTTCCCGAGGGTCTCGACGCCGGCGGCATGCCGGCGTCGGCGACCGTCCTCGAAGCGCCGCTCGTCGACCCCGACGGCACGTTCGCCGAGCTCGTCGGTGCCTACACGGCGGCGCTCGATGCCGGCGTGAACCCCGCGGATGCGTTCGCCGCGGCACGTGGCGGCTCGTGGGACCGACCCGATGCCTGAGCGCACCGGTATGGGACGATAGGGCTACCGCCGTAAGGTACTCGGCAAGGGTCGTCCGCTACGGTACGCGGGCTTACCACCGGAAACAACGGGGCACATCTTCCTTGCTTCCCTTCCGTCATCGCGACTCGCAGCGCGGCCAGAGCGTCGTCGAGTTCGCACTCGTGCTGCCGCTGCTGGTCTTCCTCATGGTCGCCATCGTGGACCTCGGGCGGATCTATACCACGATGCTCAGCGTGGAATCTGCTGCCCGTGAAGCAGCGGACTACGCCGCATTCGACTCGAGCAACTGGAGTCCGGGCCAGTTCGATGACACCTACTCGAACATGAAACGAGCTGCGTGTGTTGCCGCAAGCAATCTCCCGGACTATCAAGGTCCGGACGACAACTGCTCAAATCCCTTTTTCGACTACGACCTTTCCATGGACAAAGGCGGGACGTGGGTCAAGTGGCCGGAGACGTCCTTAGCAGCGGAGCCGTGTGATAGCGAGTCGCGTGCGGATGGCGATGACCCCGCTACGGGCCCTCCTCCCTGCTGGGTGCGCGTAACCCTTCA
>DATFQL010000196.1:0-2613 GCA_035264305.1 Candidatus Limnocylindrales bacterium
GGCGGGGCGAGGTCGATCGTGTCTCGGGTGCTCATGGGAGCCGTAGCATACCCGGCGTCCCGTGCAGAGCCACGATGACGTCCCTGAAACCCGGCTCGCACGAGGCTTGCGGCGGCATTCATTCCGTGGCCAGGAGGCACCGTGACCGACCCCCGCCGTGCGGACACCACGCCGCTCAACCCGCCCGATGTCGACCCCGACGACAAGCGCGCCCAGCTCGAGGGCACGCCCGACCGCGACAACCAGGATGCGACGATCGGCGAAGGCGACATCGACAACCTCGGCCGGATCACGGATGTCGAGGTCTACGAGGGCGAGCTCGAGGCGGGGGTCAACCCCGACGTCGACACGGACGAGGAGTCGCTCGATCTCCTGACGTCGCGCGAGCTGCGGGCCGGCGAGACGAACAACCCGGACGTCGCCGCCGAGGAGGGCGAGGCGTGGGTCCCGCCGGTCGACCCGCCGGTGGTCGCGGACCGGGACGCGCCCGAGGGCGTCACCGTCGCGGCTGGCTTCGGCTCGACCGCGATGGACGAGCCGTTCGACGCCGACCACCACTCGACGTTCCTCCCCGCCGACGACGAGGTGAGCGCCCGCGTCCGCGAGGCGCTGCTCGCCGACTCACGTACCTCGCGGCTGGCGGAGTCGCTCGGCATCGAGACCGCGGCCGGGGTCGTGACGGTCCGGGGCAGCGTTCAGGACATCGAGGACGGCGAGCTGATCGAGGAGGTCGCGTCGGTCGTCACGGGCGTGACCGAGGTCCGCGACGAGACGGACGTCCCGGGCCTCTAGGCGGGGTTCACCGCGACGGCATCGAGGAACGCGTCGACGCGCGGCGCGAGTTCCGCCATCGGGTCGCGCGTCGCGTCGACGACGGCGAGGGCCGGCTCCCGGCGGAACCAGGTCGCCTGGCGCTTCGCGAACTGGGCGTTGTGCAGCGCGTCGAGATCGATCGCGTCCGCGCGCGTGAGCGTCCCGTCGAGGTGTGCCCAGCTCTCCCGGTAGCCGATCGCCGAGAACGCGGGCAAGCCGGGGTCGAAGCGCTCGCGGAGCGATCGCGCCTCCTCGACGAGCCCGGCGTCGAACTGCGCACGTGCCCGGTTCGCGATCCAGCGCCGGTGCGTGACAGGCTCGACGACGAGCTGCACGCCGAGGACCGGCGCGCCGTAGCCGAGCGGCGCGGGAAGCGGCCCGTCACCGCGGAGCGTCGCGACCTCGAGCGCGCGGACGACCCGCCGCGGGTTCCGAAGATCGGTGTGCGCGGCGAGCATCGGGGCCTCCGTTCGCAGGCGACGGGCCAGCGCGTCGACGCCATCTCGCGTGACCGCCTCCTCGAGCGCAGCGCGGACCGCAGGGTCGTGCGGGAGCGAATCGGTGTCGATCCCGGCAATGACCGAGCGCAGCCACAGCCCGGTCCCGCCCGCGAGGATCCCGACTCCGCCACTCGCCCTGAGGTCTCGCAGCGCGCCGAGGGCGTGGCGGCGGAAGTCGGCGACGGTGAACGGCTCGTCGGGCTCGACGAGGTCGATGCCGTGATGGACGACGCGTGCCCGCTCCTCGGCCGTCGCCTTGGCCGTGCCGATGTCGAGGCCGCGGTACACCTGCCTCGAGTCGGCCGACACGATCTCCGCGGGAACGTGCCGGACCATGAGGTGCTCCGCGATCGCGAGCGCGACGGCCGTCTTGCCCGTTGCGGTCGGCCCGCCGACGACGATCAGCGGCGCGGGCGGGCTGGCCGGCCGCGTCGGCTCGTCGCCAGCCGCGTCCGTGCTCAGGCGAGCATGCCCCGGAGCGCGTACGGGCCGGCGTGCTCGACGCGCACGCGCACGGGCGATCCCACGAGCGACGGCGCTCCGGCGACGTGGACGAGCTTGTTCTCGCGGGACCGGCCGGCGAGGTGCACGAGCCCCTCGGGGAGATGCGCGAACGCGTCCCGTGAGCCGGGGGTGCCAGGGGCGTCGTCGTCCTCGTGGTCGTGCGATTTGCGCGGGACGATCGTGTCGACGAGGACTTCCGTCTCGCGGCCGAGCCACGCCCGGTTGCGCTCGTGCCCAATTTCCTCCTGGAGGGCAAGCAGCTCGACGAGCCGGCGGCGCTTCTCGGCCGCCGGGACGTCGTCGGCGAGGCGCGTCGCCGGTGTCCCGGGCCGTTCGCTGTACGCGGCCGCGAAGACCTGGTCGTACCGAACGGTCTCGAGCAGCCGGATCGTCGCCTCGTACTCCGCCTCGGTCTCGCCGCAGAAGCCGACGATGACGTCGGTCGAGAGCGCGAGCCTGGGAACGGCGTCCCGCAGGGCCGCCAGCCGCTCCAGGTAGTGCTCGATCGTGTACTGACGTCCCATCCGGCGGAGCATCGAGTCCGAGCCGGACTGAACCGGCAGGTGGAGCGCCTCGCACACCGACGGGCAGTCTCTCAACGCCTCGATCAGGCGGTCGGAGAGGTCCCACGGGTGCGACGTGACGAAGCGCAGCCGCGGGATCGCCGGCGCGCCGTCCGCGGCCCGGAGGCCGTCGATCGCCCGGATGAGCTCGGCGAGATCCGGCCTGCCGTCCCGGTCCTGGTGGCGCCCGACGGTCCGCTCGGTATGGACGTGCCTGAATCGTGGCTCGGGGG
>DATFQL010000197.1:0-8485 GCA_035264305.1 Candidatus Limnocylindrales bacterium
GCCGCGGCGGTCGCGCTCCGCGTGGGGGAACGCCTCGAGCGGCTGGGCCTGCCTGCGGTCGCCAAGGTGTCCGGCCTTCGCGGCATCCACGTCCTCGTGCCGCTGCGCCCCGGGCATCGGTTCGACCACACCAAGACCGCGGCGCGTGCGCTCGCCGAGGCGCTCGAGCGGTCGTACCCCTCGATCGTCACGGCGCGGCTCGGGCGGCGCGCGACACGCGAGGGCCGCGTCCTCGTCGACTGGCTGCAGAACGACCCGACGCGGTCCACGGTCGCTGCCTGGTCGCCGCGGGCCGCGCCCGTCCCGCTCGTCTCGGCGCCTGTCGCCTGGGGCGAGCTCGAGCGAGCCGTCGCGGATGGTCGTGCGCGGGACCTGCGGTTCGGCTTCGAGGATGCGCTGGCGCGGATCGAGGCCGGCGCGTGGGCCGGCCGGCCCCTCCCGGACCCGGACGTCGCGGTGTCGCTCCCCGAGCCTGCCGCATTCGGCTGAGCCGGCGGCACCGAGCGGCGCGGCCGCGGCGGTATGGTGGCGGTGACGACCCGGCACCCTCGCCCAGGGAGCTCCCCGATGAGCCAGCATCCCCGCGCCGGCCAGCCCGCCCAGCCCGCCGACCTCGTCGACGTTCCCGCGCTGCTCCGCGCGTACGAGGATGTGCGGCCCGACGGCGCGGACCCGGCCCAACGGGTCGCGTTCGGGACCTCCGGGCACCGCGGATCGGCGTTCAAGGGCGCGTTCAACGAGGCCCACATCCTCGCGACGACGGAGGCGATCTGTCGCTACCGGGCCGGCCAGGGGTACACGGGGCCGCTGTTCATCGGGCGCGACACGCACGCGCTGTCGGAGCCCGCCTGGAGGACGGCGCTGGAGGTCCTCGTCGGCCGAGGTGTCGATGTCCGGATCGACGCCCGCGACGGCTTCACCCCGACGCCGGCGGTGTCGCACGCGATCCTCACCCTCAACCGGGGACGGACGTCGGCCGGCGGTGCACGGGGGCTCGCCGACGGAATCGTCGTCACGCCGTCCCACAACCCGCCGGACGACGGCGGGTTCAAGTACAACCCGCCCAACGGCGGCCCGGCGGACACGGACGTCACACGCTGGATCCAGGACGAGGCGAACCGGATCCTCGATGCATCGGGGAGCGAGGGGCTCGACGGGTTGGACCGCGTGCCGTTCCAGCGCGCCCGAGCGCAGGCGCGACCGTACGACTTCCTCGGCGCGTACGTCGACGACCTCGGCGCCGTCGTGGATCTGGACGCCGTCGCCGCGTCGGGCGTGCGGCTGGGCGTCGACCCGCTGGGTGGCGCCGCCGTGGCGTACTGGGGCGCGATCGGCGAGCGCTACGGGCTGGACCTGACCGTGACGAACGAAACGGTCGATCCCGCCTTCGAGTTCATGCCGCTCGACTGGGACGGCAGGATCCGGATGGACCCCTCGAGCCCGTACGCGATGGCGCGGCTCGTCGAGCTGCGCGACCGGTTCGATCTCGCGCTCGGGAACGATGCCGACGCCGACCGCCACGGGGTCGTCGTCCCTGGCGCCGGCCTGATGAACCCGAACCACGTGCTCGCGGCCGCGATCTCGTACCTGTTCGGCGGTGGCCGAGCGTGGGGGGACGGCGTCGCCGTCGGGAAGACGCTCGTCAGCTCGTCGATCATCGACCGCGTGGTGGCGGATCTCGGCCGCCCGCTGCTCGAGGTCCCGGTGGGGTTCAAGTGGTTCGTGGACGGGCTCGTCGACGGGTCCGTGGGCTTCGGCGGCGAGGAGAGCGCCGGGGCCTCGTTCCTGCGTCGCGACGGGACGGTCTGGACGACCGACAAGGACGGCCTCATCGCCTGCCTGCTCGCCGCGGAGCTGACCGCGCGCCTGGGCCGGAACCCGGCCGAGGTGTACCGCGGGTTGACCGAGCGGTTCGGCGACCCCGCATACCGGCGGGTCGATGCGCCCGCGACGCCCGAGCTGAAGGCGGCCCTCGGCAGGCTGTCGCCCGACGCCGTCGCGGCGACGACGCTCGCCGGCGATGCGATCGTTGCAAAGCTGACGCGCGCGCCGGGGAACGACGCGCCGATCGGCGGCCTCAAGGTCGTGACCGAGCAGGGCTGGTTCGCGGCGCGTCCGTCCGGCACGGAGAACGTCACGAAGCTCTACGCCGAGTCGTTCCGTGGCGAGGACCACCTCGCACGCATCCTCGAAGAGGCGCAGGCGATCCTCGACGCGGCCGTCTGAGCCCGCTCGATCGGTGGGCCCCCAGCAGCGGCCCGCCCGGCCTCCTCGATTAGCCCGATCGGCTGTGGGCACCGGGACGAGTTGGCCGCTCGCGCGTCCCCGAGGCGTGCCCGAGGATGAACGTGCGCCTGTCGTCGCGTGCCCTGACGACACACCCCGGGAGCGTTGGATGTCGGTCCAGTCCGCCGAGCTCGTGTGCCTTCAGTGCGGGACGGTGGCGAGTCGCACCGGAGCGCAGATCTGCCGGCGGTGCGGTCTCCGGTTCGGCGACGCGCCGCCGGTGTTCGCACGACTCGCCACGTGCCCCGTCTGCTACCGCACGACCGACGACGACGGGCGACTGCCCTCCCTCGCGCACCCCGCCCGGCGACTCGACATCAACGCGCACGTCGACGAGCACGACCGGTACCCCGTTGGTGACGACGCGTGGCTCGAGTCGCTGCGCGACCACGACCGGATCCGGGTGGGCCGCTGGAGCGCGCCGTTCGACCTCGTCCGCCGGTACCTCGTCACGGGCGCGGTCGACGCGGGCCGGAACCGGCTTGCCCAGCACAACGCGATCGTGATGGCGATGACCCAGATCCAGCGCTGGGGCCCGGACCCCCAGATCTTCGGCGACCAGGCGGAGTGGGCCGCTGCGCGGGACGCCGTCGCGCACCTCATGGAGCGCTACCACGTGACCGATGTCAGGCGGCGCTTCAGCCGCTGAGGTCGGCACGGCCGCGTCGGCCGTCTCTGCCACCAGCCGGGTGCCGTGCGCCGGCGCGATCGGCCGGCCGCGCGTCGGCGCGACCGTGTAGCGTCTCCCGTGACATGCCCGACGACGCCTCGCCCAGGTACCCCGCCCGCCCGCCGGGGACGCACCCGCAACGCACCCCGCCGTCCGGGGCCGACAGCGATCCGCGTGGCACCGACCCGCTGAAGCCTGCGGTGACTCCGGCGGAGCGTGAGCGCGGACGGATCGTCGGGCTCGCCGCGCTCGGCGGCGCCGCGGTGATCGCGGTCGTGGTGACGGTCGGCATCTTCGTACCGGCGATCGGCGCCCTGTTCTCGAACGTGCCCACTCCGGTCGATTCCGTGAACCTGCCGGCCACGATCACCGTGTGTGACGTCGAGTACGCCCTTGCCGCGGCCGCGCCCGAATCGCTCGATGCCGCGCGGTCACGCGCAGGCGCGGATCCCGTGATCGTCGGTGTGCGGGGAACCTGCCCGAGTGGCGTGTGCGTGCGGAACGGCGCCTGTCTGCGCACCGTATTCCTCAAGACGACCGACGACCGGTTCGTGCCCTACACCGTCGAGGACCAGGCGGACAGCTCCTAGGCGCCTGGATCCAGGGTGACGCGGGAGATCGAGTGGCCGCGCCGTCCGGGGCCTGCGGCTCGCTCTCAGTCGCCGGCGAGGCCCGCTGACGGGGCCGGTGTCCCGGGGACGAGCAGTGGCGCGGCACCGCTCGATTGGGGGCGCGCGGGAGTCGCCTCCATCTCCGCGGCCGGCTCCGCGTGGAGCTCCACGAGGAAGCCCAGCCCGTGGGGCTCGACCGGGTACGCGTGGACCGTGCCCCGCATCGCCTCGACGAGCTGCCGCACGACGAACAGGCCGATGCCGGTGCCGGATGCCCGGCGAGCGTTCGCGCCGGAGCGGTAGAACAGGTCGAAGATCGGCTCGAGGTCGACCGCCGGGAGCCCCGGGCCGCGGTCCTCGATGCGGGTCCGGACGAGGCTCGCATCCGCGTCCGTCGAGACGAGCACCGGCGCCCCATCGCCGTACTTGGCCGCGTTGGTCAGCAGGTTCACGAGCACCTGGCGCAGCGCGGCCTCGTCGCCGGACACCGGCGGCAGGGCCGGGGCGAGGTCCACCGTGACCTGGAGCGTCGGGTGCCGGCGGCGAACCTCGGCGACCACGGACGGCACGAGCCGCTGGACGAGGACGGGCTCGGGGCGGATCTCGACGAGGCCGTGCTCGGCACGCGAGAGCACGAGGAGGTCCTCGGTGATCCGGTACAGCCGGTCGGCCTCCTCCTCGAGATCCTCGACGAGCGTCTCGAGCTCGTCGCGCCGGGGCTGTTTTGCGAGCAGCTTCGCCGCCCCGTAGATCGTGGTGACGGGTGTCCGGAGCTCGTGGGACATGACCCCGACGAACGCGTCCCGCAGCACCTGGCGCTCCTCGAGCTTCGCGACGGCGGCCTCGAGCTCCAATCGCGTCGACCGCTCGGACGCGTAGGCGAGCGACTGCTCGCGGACGGCCGAGTCAAGCCGCCGCGATGCCCACACGAGCACCACGATCGCGATCGCGGAGCTGCCGAGGATGAGCACGAGCTGCAGGACGAACGCCGTTCTCGCCGGTCCGAACGCCTCCGCTGCAGAGCGCTCGGCGAGCACGAGCCAGCCGGAGTTCGGCACGAGCGCATAGCCGAGGAGCTGGTCGGGGTCACCGTACGGGCCGAATGCCGAGGGATCGGCCCCGCCGTCCGCGTCCTTCTGCATGTCCGACAGCGGGAAGGACGGCGCGGTCGGCGTGAGCTCGACAACGGGGCGTTGGCCGGCGATGACCTGCCCGGTCTGGTCGACGACGACCACGTCCGCACCGCCCGCGAAGCGCAGGCTCTCGGCCGCGGGGCTCGACGCCCCCAGCCGTATCCCGCTTCCCACGGCGCCGTTCACGGCGCCATCCGGGCCGTACGTGGGCACGATGAAGCCGACGACCGGCGCCTGGTCGACCGCGCCGATGATCCCGGCGCTCACGGATGGCGTCCCGCGCAGCGCCTGCTGGATGTGCGGCCGGTCGCCCACGTCGAGCGGTGCGCCGGTGACGCCGTCGCTCCGGGCCTGGATGAGCCCGTTGCGGTCGATCCACGAGATCGCCGCGTCGAAGCCGAGGTCGCGCGTCGCGAGGTCCATGAGCACAGGACGGATCCGCGCGGCATCGCCGGCGACGATCGCCGGCAGACCGGCGATCGCGTTCAAGGTCTGGTGGCGCTCCTTGACGTAGCGATCGACGTCCGCGGCGGCGCCCCTGGCGCGCAGCTCGGCCTCGTCGATGACCCGCCCGACCTGGCTCTGGTAGCCGGACCAGGCGAGCGCCGATGCCGCGATCGCGAACAGCGCGATGAGGACCGCCGCCCATCGAAGCGGGCGACCAGGCCGCGCCAGGACCCCTTGCTGATCGGTCAACGGACGCGCACGTGCCTCCAACCCTGCCCCGAGGGCGAGTATCAACTCGCGTCGCCAGAGCTCCAATAACGGGTACGTGACAGATTACGTCCCACGCCCGTGCCCGCGCCCGCGCGTTGCCCGAAGAGGGTTGGGGTGACCTATGGGGCTCGAACCCATAACCTCTGGAGCCACAATCCAGTGCTCTGCCCATTGAGCTAAGGTCACCACGGGCACCCGGGGCGCGCGACGCGCCGCGCAGGGCGAGCGGAGTGTACCGGATGCCGCGCCGGAGCCGCCGACGCCCGACGAGCGCCGCCGTGGTTCCTGTCCCGGAGGCCGGGCGGTTGCTAGACTCCCCGAAACGCGCCGGCAGGGCGGCGCCGAGGGAGGCTCATGTCCTACGCGATCCCGTCGCTCACGCGAGTGCCCGCCACGGAGAAGGGACTGACGATCGGGGACTTCCTGGTCCCCGTCCGGGTCGGCGAGCGGACCTCGCCGCGCATCCGCCACGCGCTGCTCATCGCGGCCGGCGCGCTGTTCATCTTCCTGTGCGCGAAGGTCTGGATCTCGATCCCCGGCAACCCGGTCCCGTACACGCTCCAGAGCTTCGGCGTGCTGGTCGTCGGTGGCGCGCTGGGCCTCCGACGCGGCGGCGCGGCGGCGCTCCTGTACGTGCTCCTCGGACTCGTCGGGCTGCCGTTCTTCGCCGAGGGCAAGGGCGGCCTCCAGGTCATCTGGGCCGCCACGGGCGGGTACCTGGTGGGCTTCGTCGTCGCCGCCGCAGTCGTCGGACGGCTCGCGGAGCTCGGCTGGGACAGGAGGATCGGCGGCGCGATCGGCGCGACCGCGATCGGCACCGTCGTCATCTATGCGATCGGCGTCCCGTGGCTCGCGGTCGTCACCGGGGCGAGCCTCATCAAGGCGATCGAGCTCGGCGTGGTCCCGTTCCTCGGCGTCGACATCGTGAAGCTTCTCGCGGCTGCCGCCGTGTTCCCGGCGGCGTGGTGGGTGGTCGGGCGGCGGCCCAGCGACCGCTGATCGTGTCGCCCTCCAGGGCCCTGGGGACGCCCGACGACCTCGGCGCGGTCTACGGCCCGGGCTCCGCCGGGTGGCGCTACAACCGCGAGGCGACGCTCCTCCTCGGCGCAGGCCCCCGGGCGCTGCTGCTCCAGGTCGCGCACCCGCTCGTCGCCGAGGGCGTGGCGCAGCACTCCGACTTCCAGGCCGACCCATGGGCGAGGCTCGCCGGCACGCTCCGCTCGTACCTGCGGATCGTCTACGGCACCGCCGAGGCCGCCCGCCGCGAGATCGCGCGGCTCAACCGCCTCCACGCACGTGTCACCGGTCCGGTGCGGGACGAGGTGGCCGCCGCGCGGCACGGCTCCCGCTACCGGGCGCTCGACCCCGCATTGTCGCTGTGGGTCCACGCCACGCTGATCGACTCGCTCCTTGTCGTCAACGATCGCTGGGGAGACGGGATGACCCGGGACGCGAAGGAGCGGTTCTACGCCGAGACGCGGCCGGTGGGCCGGGCATTCGGCATCCCGGACGACCTGCTGCCCGCCGACATCGACGCCTTCGAGGGCTACATGGAGTCGATGCTCGCCGACGGCGGGCCGGTTCACCCGACCCCGACCGCGCGGTCGCTCGCCGAGTCGATCCTCACCCCGCCCCTCGCCGGCGTCGTGTCCGGGCGCGTGGCGTCGATGCTCGGGCCGCTGACCACACCGGTCCGCGGCCTGCTCGGGCTCGTCCCCCAGCCGGCGGTCGATGCCCTGCTGCTCCCCGCGGTCGGGCTGCTGCCTGCGCGGACGCGCGAGGAGTACGGCCTGGGATGGGGCGTGTTGGAGCAGGCGATCGACGCGTGGTTGGTGAGCGCATGGCGGTTCTGGATGCCGCGCGTTCCGACGTCGCTGCGCTGGTTTCCGCAGGCCGTGGCCGCGGAGGCGCGCGCGAACTCCTGAGGCCAGTGAGCCCGGATGGGGCGTCAGGCTCCGCGGTGATCGCGGAGCGCGGCCTCGAGCTCTGGCGTCCCCGCCAGCCGCGTGATGGGCGTGACGGGTTCGGGGACGGCGTCGCGCGGGCCGAGCTCCAGCGCCCAGAACTCGACGCCGTGCCACGCGCCTGACTTCCAGCCGATCGCCTCGAACTCCCCGACGCGCCGGAAGCCCAACGACTCGTGGAGGCGCAGCGACCCCGGGTTGGGTGCGGTGATCCCGGCGACGAGCAGGTGGAACCCCTGGAGGCGCAGCACGGCGACGAGCGCGCGCATCGCGATCCGCCCGAGCCCGCGCCCCCGGAAGCCGCCGTCGACGTAGACGGTCGTCTCGCTCGTCCAGTCGTACGCGGCGCGCTCCCTGTGGCGCGTCCCGTAGGCATACGCACGCACGATCCCGCCGACCTCGACGACCACCCATGGCCAGTGCGCCGTCACCCGCTCGATCCGCGCGGCCATCTCGCCTGCGGAGGGCGGCTCCAGCTCGAACGAGATCGCCGAACCGAGCACGTACGGCGCGTAGATCGCGGCGCAGGCCGCGCCGTCGGTCGGCGTCGCAAGCCGGACGGTCGCGGCGGACGGACCCTCCCCAACCGCCATGCCGGGGACCTAGTAGACCTTCGGGAAGCGGGAGCGCCAGCCGGCGGACAGGTCGAGCGGGGTCGCGTCATCCAGCGCGCGGAGGAGCGTGTCCGTGTGCGAGAGGCCCCACCGGTGGTCCTCGATGTAGTCGCGCACAGCCGCCCAGAACAGCGTCGATCCCATCCTGTGTTTCGCGTCCGCGAGGAGGTTGCCGCCCTGGATGTAGATCTGCTCGTAGAAGCAGGTCGACGAGTAGCGGTAGATCGTCCTGTCGAGCGTCGTCGTCCCGCACCGGGACGCCCGTCGCAGCCCGAGCACCGCGCGCGCCGTCATGTCGGTGATCGCCTCATCGGCGAACGGCTCGCGGGCCTGGTCGTTGCCGACGATCCCGTAGAACCACGAAGCTGGATCGCCTCCCGCGGTGTCGTCGCGTCGACCGGCGCCGCCGCGCCGCTGCCTGCGATCACGAGCACCGCGACCACGCCAGCGAGCGCGCGGCGGACGACCCCGGACATGCGCTGATCCTACA
>DATFQL010000198.1:0-3296 GCA_035264305.1 Candidatus Limnocylindrales bacterium
ACGAGGTCGGACGAGCGCGCGAACGGGATGCGGCGGAGCCGCAGCGCGCCGATCGCGTCGCGGTCCCGGTCGGTGAGCGGGTCGCTGGTCGCGTACGCGTAGTACGTGCCGTCGGCGGCGAGGATGAACGGATCGGCGAAGTTGCGGTCGATGACCGGGTTCTCGAACTCGCCCGCCGTGAGGCTCGCGGATGCCGCCGCCGACTGGCTCGCGGCACCCGACGCGCCCCCGCCGGGATCGGACGGCGAGGTGGACGTGGACGCGCCCGATCCCGACGGCGCGGTCGAGGCACCGCCACCATCTCCGCCCGCGCAGGCGGCGACGAGCACGGCGAGCAGGACCGCCGGGAGCAGGCCGCGCCGCTGCAGGGCCCGCGACCGACGCACCGTCACGTCGCCTCCCCCGCCCCGACCGGAACCCGCGCCTCCGAGCGGCGGTCGACGCTCCCGGCCCGCTGGAGCAGCCCTTCGAACAGCGCGGTCGCGATCGGTCCCCGCTCGGGCGCGACGTGCAGGGTCGTGAGCGTGACGGCGCCGCGACCCTGGCGGAACGACCACACGAGCGCGGCGGGGCTGTGCACCCAGCCCACGAACATCCCCACCGGGACCTCGTCGCGGTGCCGCACCGGGTCGTACCCCGTCAGGACGTGGTCCGGCAGCACCTCCTCGAAGGCGAAGTCCAGCGGGTTGCGCTCGGGCACCTCTGGAAAGGCCCCCGGCAGGATCCACGAGAAGGCCGACACCCAGTCCCCCTCCCACGGGCTCCGCTGGCCCGGCGCCCCGGCGACCGGGTACTTGCGCAGGACGACGGCCACGCGACGGGCGAGATCCTCGCTCGTGCGCAGCGCCTCGCGTGTCCGGACGAGCACGAGGACGCGTGCACCCTCCTCGTCGACGCGACGGAGCAGGCTCGTCGTCAGCTCGGTCGTCACGATGAGCTGCGCCTCGCTCGGTGGAACGATCCGATGGCCGAGCTCGCGGACCCGGTCCTCGACGCCGAGGATCGCGAGCGGGTCGTGCACGGAGAGCCGGAGCGGCGCCTCCGTCCGCCGGACGGACGATGGCAGGACCGCGAGCGACACGGAATCGCCGGCGCGCCGCTGGCCGTCGTCGTCGACGAGTCGCATCACGAGCCGGGCATCGGCCGTCGCCGGGACATCGCCGACGTCCGCGGAGATGTGCCCGACACAGTGCGCCGTCGCGACCGGCCACGGATCGACCTCGAGCTGCCCCTCGACCGCGGGGATCCCCTCGATCTCGAGGCGCCACTCGACGCGGCCACGGTCCGGCGGCCGCTCCCCGTAGCCCGAGACATGGACCTCCGCCTCGAGCGGCTCGCGGCTGCACAGGTCCCAGCGCTTGAGATCGACGACGACCGCGTCCTCGCTGTTGAGGTCGGCCAGCCGGCGGTGATACGCCTTGGGACGGCGCTGCACGTCGAGGAGCCCGTTCGCCTCCCAGTAGAGGTCCGTGAGCTCGGTGATGACGTAGCCCTGGATCGAGCCGTGCCGGCGCATCTGGCCGATCTGGAACTGCAGCCCCTCGAACTGGTGCCGCTGCGTCGCCTCGGCGAGGGCGTCGAGCGTCGGCCACACCCGATCGAGGCCGAACGTCGCGAAGCGCCGCCGGATCCCGGTCGGCCGGTAGTAGAGGTTGCCGGTGGCGAACCACCACGGCTCCCGCCGCCGATCGGCGAGCAGGGGCGTGATCTGGGGCAGGCCCCAGCCACCGAACTCCGACAGGACGAGCGGCTCGTCGCCGCGCTCGTCCGCGTCCCCGTGCGGACTCCACAGCCATGCCGGGCGGCTCGCGAAGTCGTCGATCGACGACCGCCAGCGTGCGGCGTTGTCGGGTGCGAGGTAGTACAGGTGGAAGTCGGCGAGGTCGGTCCGGACGTGGAAGTTCGGCGTCTGCTCGGTCTCGCACGCCGAGTTGTCGACGACGATGCGGCTCGAGTCGAGCGCCTTGAGCCAGTCGTACGTGCTGCGGAGCCACATGCGGTCGCGCGCCTCCCAGCGCACGCGAGTGCCCCAGTCCTCGTTGATGATCGTCCACGCGACGATCGACGGGTGGTTGCCCATCGACCGCACCATCTGCTCGAGCGTGTCGCGCCCGCGGGTGGCCGCCAGGGACGTGAACGACGTCCAGTTCGGGAGCTCGCACCACACGAGGATGCCGGCCTCGTCGGCGGCGTCGAGGTACGCCGGGTCGGGCACCTTGATGTGGCACCGCAGCATGTTGATCCCCATCTCGCGCGCCAGCCGCATCTGCTCGTCGAGAAACGCCTTCGACGGCGGGGTGGAGATCGAATCGGCGTAGAAGTCCTGGTCGAGGGCGGCGAGGAGGTAGATCGGCCGGCCGTTGAGCCAGATCTGGCCCTCGGCCACGTGGACCTCGCGGAACCCGAACCGGTCGGACGTGATGTCGACGGGCCGCCCATGTTCCAGCAGGACCACGTCGGCCGTGTACAGGTTGGGCCGGCCGATGTCCCATGCCCGAACGTCGGCGACCGTGACGGTCGCGCGCCCCGAATCCGCATCCACATGCACCCGGGTCGTGGCGACGCCCTCCCCGTCCGGGTCGAGCACCTCGATCTCGAGCTCGAGCCCGGCCGCGTCGGTGGCACGTCCCTCCTCCAGCCACCACGCGATCTCGACGCTGCCACTGTCCGGGTCGGCCCGGATCGACATGCCATCGAGCGCCACGCGGTGCGTGCGCTCGAGCGCGATCGACTGCCACGGCCCGCTGTGGCTCGTGTACCAGGTCTGCTTCCCGTGCGGCGCCTCGGACAGCGGCACGTCGGGCTCGTACTCCTCGGCGATCCGGATCTGCTCGACGGAGAAGGCCGGAAACTCGTCGAGGCCGTTGAGCGGGTTCACGACACGCAGGGCGAGCTGGTGTTCGCGGCCCGGGCGCATCGCGTCGGTGACGTCGATGGTGAACGGCGTGTAGCCGCCCTCGTGGCCACCGATCCGTTGCCCGTCCACGTACACGTCGCAGCCGTACATCACCGCGCCGAAGCGGAGGAGCAGCCTGCCCGCGTCCCAGTCCGCCGGCGGGGTCACCGACCGGTGGTACCACGCGGTGACGATCTTGTACGGCCTGGCGACCTGGGCCTCCCAGCAGCCGGGCACGGTGATCGGCTCGCCGTCCGTGAGGTCGCTCGGCGAATGGACCCGCTCGGGGTCGGCGAGGAACCGCCACTCCCCGTCCAGCGACAGGCGGGGGCGGCGGAGATCGCTCAACTCAGCCCTTGATCCCGGACGAGGCCACGCTCTGGACGATGTACCGCTGAAG
>DATFQL010000199.1:0-2915 GCA_035264305.1 Candidatus Limnocylindrales bacterium
AGCGCGCCGACGGCGGGCTCCAGCTCGGGAACCACCTCGCGCACGCCCGGGGCCCGCACCCGGACCGCGGCGAGCACGGCGTCCCGCAGGCGCGTCCCCGGGTGGCGGAAGAGCCCGCCGGCGAGCGCGAGATCGAACGGCGATCCATCCTCGATCCCCACCCTCCTGGCCGCTGCCGCGGCCATCCGACCCAGCGCCCGTCCGTGCTCCTCGACGACCGCGATCGCTGCCGCGTCGCCCGCCTCGGCGGCATCGAGGAGGAGGGGTGCGAGCATGCGCGCGCCGCGCCAGGGCCCCGCCCCGCGGCGCGACTGGCGGTGGAGCACCGTCTCGACGTCTGGTGCCCCGAGCACGTCGAGGACGGCCGGCGTCAGCGTCGTGGGCGGATCGATCCCGAGCTCCGAGCGATAGACGGCGTGGAGCGCCCGAACCCCGAGCTCGTGCGCACCCTGCGGCTCCTGCCAGAAGCTCGAGTGCCACAACCGCCCGTCGAGCCCGCGCGCCCCGGTCGCGACGCCCGTCCCGCCGACGACGACGACACCCGGCCCGTCGGGGATGGCCGCCCGCAGCGCGCCGATGGCGTCGTTCACGACGACCGGGTCGGGCCACCGGACGCCGAGCCGGGTCCGCAGCTCGTCGAGGTCCTCCGGCCAGTCTGCCCCCGCCATCGAGAACGCCGCCCGCCGGAGCGGGGGCGACCGATCGCCGTCCGTTCGCGGCTCGGCAGCGACCATGCCGATCGCGGCGTCGATCGCCGTCCCGACGATCCGCAGCGCCTCATCCTCCGGGACCGCGTGGATGTCGGCACAGCCGAGGGCGCGGCCGCTGCCGAGGATCGTCCCGTCGGGCGAGGCGACGAGCGCGATGGTCTTCGTGTTGCCGGCATCGATGCCCAGCAGCGCCCCGGCCGACGCGTCGGTCACCGCAGCAGCCGTTCCGGCAGCCAGGCGCGGTGCGCCGCCGCCATCTCGTCGTAGATCGCCTCGGCCCGGGTCAGCGACAGCACGAGGGGATGGCCGGCGAGCGCCGCAACGGCCTCCCGGCGCGTTCCGGACCAGCCCGCCTCCGCAGTGAGCGCCTGGTACTCGCCGAGCGCCTGGATCAGCCCCACGACCTCGCGCCGCAGCGGTGGAACGGGGAGCGGCGTGATCCCCGACGCGTCGACTCGGCCGGGCACCTCGACGACGAGATCGTCCGGGAAGCCCGGGAGCGCGCCGCCCGCGTTCGGGACGTTCACGGGCCACGTCTCGCCCGTGTCGTTGACCCACGCGTCGATGACGTCGACCGCCAGCTCCAGCTCGAGGATCCCGCCACGTGAGCGGCCCGGGTCAAGCACGGGCTCCGCGGCCGCCGCCTGCTCCCGGTAGTGCGCCCAGTAGCCATCGACGCCGGCCAGGATGTCCTCGGCCCGGGTCGTCGGCTTCGCCAGGGCCTCCTCGATCGCCTCGTCGCGGAAGTAGTAGTACCAGAGGTAAGCCGACGGCAGGCTGGCCATCGAAGCGGCGAGCGCGAGCATCAGGTTGCTGCGGCGGGAGCCCGACGGGTCGGCCGCCCGGCGCTCCGCCGCGTCGCGGACGAGCGGGATCAGGTCCTGCCCGTCGTACTCGTGGCGGACCGTCCAGCCGGTGTGGTTCAGGCCCACGAGGGTCGCGTCCAGGCGGGCGGGATCGAGACCGGCGTTGACAACCGAGTCGGCCGGGAAGGTGAGCGGCCCCTCGCACAGCGACACGGTCGGGATCGCCGAATGGTGCGTCACGGCCTCGGAGACGATGTTCACCGGGTTGGTGTAGTTCACGAGCCGCGCGCGGGGCGCGACCCGCTCGATGTCGGCGACGATCTCGCGCATCGCGTGGATCGAGCGAAGCGCCATGAAGAAGCCGCCCGGACCCTGCGTCTCCTGCCCGATCACCCCGTGCCGGAGCGGGATCCGCTCGTCCAGCGCCCGGGCCTCGAAGCCGCCGGGGCGGAAGCTCGTGAGCACGAGGTCGGCATCGGTCAGGCCCGCGGCGCGGTCCGTCGTGGTCGTGACCCGGATGTCGACCGCACGTGCCCGCGCCATCCGTCGCGCGATCTCCGCGACGACGTCGAGACGATCTGCGTCCAGGTCGACGAGCACGATCTCGGAGCCCGCAAAGCGCCTGCCGCGCTCCACGAGCGAGGCCACGGTGCCGGGCGCGCGCGTGCTGCCGCCGCCGATGTACGTGAGCCGGATCGCAGCCATGGCCTCCCCGCAGGTGACGCCGGGGTTCGGTCGGCGATTCTAGCCGCCGAGACCGTCGTCGACCACGGCCGCTCGCGCCGCGTCGCCTCGTCGGGACCGCAGCCAGGCCACCGCGAACGCGGCCTCGAGCACGCCGTCGAGCAGGTAGACGCGCGAGATCCGACCCGTGCCGCCATACCACAGGCTCGCCGCGGCGAATGGCAGCGCGCCCGCGAGGCCGACGGTCGGGTCGGGCCGACGGGAAACGGCATCGCGAGCAAGGACGCCACCGAACCCGATCGCGAGGAGCCCCACGGTCTTCACGAGCCAGTCGTCGCGCTTCGGGCCGGTGATCGCCTCGAAGGCGCGCATCGACACGAACGGCGCGGCGCCGGTGATGACGTAATAGCCGGCCTGGACGGCCGCGAGGGTCGATGGATCGAGACGCATGCACGCAGGGTGGACCCGTCCTGGGACGCGGGGGACCGCCAGACGCCGCGAACCGCTTGCAGGCAGGTTCCGGTTGGCGGCGAACGCTAGCGGGTGGTCACAAGCGCAACGACGATGATCAGCCCGACGGCGACGAAGCCGCCGAGCAGCAGCACGCCGGCCCACAGGACGCTCATCTCGGCGAAGGGTTCGTCGATCGCGGCAGTGATGTCCGAGTCGCTCTGCGCCGCACGGACCCTCGCGACGGAGCGCTTCGTGTACACGC
>DATFQL010000200.1:0-5952 GCA_035264305.1 Candidatus Limnocylindrales bacterium
GGATGCGTCAAACCTCGTTGCGAGGCTCCGACGCTTCATCGTCGGGGCTCGAAGCGCCGTCGGGCGGTGTCCCCGGGTCGACCGACGGGCCGCCGGGCAGGAGATCGTCGCCGTCCGGCGGGCCTTCAGGCGAAGGATCCCCGGTCGTCTCGGGGACGGTCATCACGCCGCCTGCCGGGATCGACTTCGTCGCGCCGGCCGGACCCGAAGACGCTGTCCTTCGTGGGGAGGCCTTCGCGACCGCTGGTTTGCGAGCGCGCACGCGGGTCGTTCGCACGGCTGTGTCCGGCGCGTCTGCCGGGGGCGCCTCCGCCACGGCGTGGGTGTCAACGACCGACGCCGGATCCACGGCCGTCTCGGTCTCGACGGCCGCCTCAATCTCCCCGGCTGGCGTGCGATCGACGGACGCCTCGGTCTCCGGGGCGGCCTCGGTCTCCGGGGCGGCCTCGGTCTCGCGGGCCGCCTCCATCTCCATCGCCGCTGGGGTCTCCGTGCCAGGCCCGTCCGCCTCCGGGGCGAGGTGCGTGGCCCCGCCGGTATCACTGGTCGCGTCGTCCTCCGACCCTCCCGCGGCGCGGTCGTCGCTGGTGTCCGGTCGTCGTTCGGCTGCCCCACGCTGGGACGCGGCCTCGTACAGGAGGATCGAGCCTGCGACCGCCGCGTTCAGGGAGTCGATCCGCCCGTGCATCGGGATCCGCACGAGGAGGTCACAACGCCGGCGCACCGCGGGACCGAGGCCCTTGCCCTCGCTGCCGACCACGATCGCGACCGGCCCCCGAAGGTCGGCCTCGCGCGCGGTGAGGGCGGCTTCGCCGTCCGCGCCGACGATCCGCAGCCCCCGGATGTGGAGGTCAGCGAGCGCGGCCGGCAGGTCGTCGACCGGGGCGAGCTGGAGATGCTCGACCGCGCCAGCGGACGCCTTCACGGCAGCCGGCGTCAGCGGCGCCTGGTGGCGAGTCGGAAAGATCGCCCCGTGGACTCCCGTCGCCTCCGCCGTGCGCAGCAGGGTCCCGACGTTCTGCGGGTCCTCGAGCGAGTCGAGCACCAGCACCAGAGCCGCCTCCCCGCGCTGGCTGGCGAGCGCGAGCGCGTCCTCGGGTGCGGCCCATCGGCGAGGCTCGACGACGAGCGCGATGCCCTGGTGGCCGTCGAACCCGGCGATTGCCGTCAGCGAGCCGCCCTCCACCTCGACGACCGGGATCCGCAGGCTCGTCGCGTGGAGGACGAGCTTCTCGAGCGCCATGCGGCGCTGGGGCACGACGAGCAGACGCCGCGCCACCCGGCGGGCAACGAACGCCTCCTCGACCGGGCGCCGGCCCGCGACCAGCTCCTCGTCCTCGCCGAGGGCGATCGCCTCGAGCGACGGCGGCACGGGGCGGCGCTGCTGGCCGCCGTACCCGGGGTCCTGCGGATATCGCCGGTTACCGCCGTATCCAGCGCCACGATCAGGCCGACCCGCGGGACCGCGAACAGGGCCGGGCCGCGGACCGCTCGTCCGGGGCCGGTCATCGCCACGCCAGGCAGGCGGCTGGACGTCGCGCGGGGGACCCGGTTGGGAAGTGGGCGCCGGGCCTCGCTCCCAGGAACGGGCGTCGCGCGGACCCGGACGCGGCGGCCCACCGGGACGACGATCACGGCTTCCACCGCCGCCGTACCCGCCCGGTCGTCCGTAGTCGCCTCGTCCGCCGTAGTCGCCTCGTCCGCGATCGTCGCCTCGGCCGGCGTCCCGCCCGTGGCCTCGGTCTCCAGCCGTCGGGCCGTAGCCGCCCTTCCGATCGCCGCCGGACGGCCGTTCGTCATCCCATGGACGGGGTCCCGAGGGGCCCCCGCGCGAGGACGTGGGCGGCCGGGAGCCGCCGGGCGGCCGGTTGCCGCCGGACCCTGCGCCGCGTGGCCTGTCGTCGTACCGGTCCTGGCCTCGGAAGCCCACGCCCGGACGCCGATCTGGCGGCGGCCCGGCTCGCCGGTCGGGGTATCCGCCGGAGCCGCCGCGCGGGCCCTGCCCCCCTCCCCCGCCGGGTGGCCGCCCATTCGGAGCGCCGCGGCGGCCTGAACCGGGCGGCCGGGGATCGCCCCGCCGAGGTCGCTCCTCGTCAGCCACCGGCGGTCACCACGAGCCGCCACCGCTGTCCGTCGCGGGTGTCCTCGACCGCAACGCCGCGGGCGAGCAGCTCATCCCGCAGGCGATCCGATGCGGCCCAGTCGCGCGCGGCGCGGGCGGCAGCACGTTCGTCGAGGAGCGCCGCGAGCGCAGGCTCGAGCCCGGTCTCGACCGGCGCAGTCACGCCGAGCACCGCGTCGAGGGCGCGCACCGCGTCGACCCCGCGCTCGGCGTCGGCCGTCGACAGCGTCCGGGCATCGATGCGGCGGTTGAGCTCGCGGGCGCCGTCGAACAGCGCGGCAAGCGCCGCGGACACGTTCAGGTCGTCGTCGAGACCCGCCTCGAAACCGGCGCGCATGGCATCGAGCACGTCAGGCAGCGACGGGTCGTCGTCGCGCTCCTCGCGGTACGCCGAGAGCGCGCCCAGGAGCGCATCGAGCCGGCCCACGGCCGCGCCCGCCGCCGGCAGGGAGTCGGCCGTCCAGTTGAGCGGCGCGCGATAGTGGACCGAGATCAGGGCATAGCGCAGGGCGCGTGGCGATACGCCCGCCTCGAGCAGCTCGGCGACGCGCGAGATGTTCCCCGTCGACTTCGCCATCTTCTCGCCGCCCAGGCGGAGGTGGGCGCAATGGAGCCATGTCCCCACGAACGGCTGGCCCGTCGCAGCCTCGGACTGGGCGAGCTCGTCCTCGTGGTGCGGAAACACGAGGTCGACGCCGCCCGTGTGGATGTCGAACGACGGGCCGAGGGCCTCCATGCTCATCGCGGAGCACTCGATGTGCCAGCCCGGGCGGCCAGGACCGACGACCGTGTCCCAGGACGGCTCACCGGGCTTCGGCCCCTTCCACAGCGCGAAGTCGCGAACGTCGTCCTTGGCGTACTCGTCCGACTCGACCCGTTCGCCGACGCGCATCGCCTCCGGGTCGAGACGCGCGAGCCGCCCGTACGCCGGCCAGGACGCGATCCGGAAGAACACGCTGCCGTCGTCCGTCCGGTACGCATGGCCGCGATCGAGCAGCGTCTGGACGAGCGCGGCGATCTGCGGAATGTGTCCGGTGGCCCGGGGGAGCGCGTCGGGCGCCACGCCGAGCGACGTGGCGTCCTCGACGAACCGCACCGCAACGCGGTCCGTGAGCTCCGCGGTGGAGATACCCTCCGCCGCGGCGCCCCGGATGATCTTGTCGTCGATGTCCGTCAGGTTCATCACCCATGTCACGCGCAGCCCGCGGTACCGCAGATAGCGGACGAGGAGGTCGGCGAACAGGAACGAGCGGAAGTTGCCGATGTGCGCGGGCCCGTACACCGTCGGGCCACAGCTGTAGACGCGGACGTGGCCGGGCTCCAGCGGCTCGAGCGGGCGGACCTCGCCGGTCAGCGTGTCCTGGAGGCGCAGCGTCACGCGCGCGCCGCCCGGACGGTCGCCACGGCGCGGGCGGAGATCGAGCGGCCCGCACCTTCGTCGCCAGCAAGGTTGCCGGTCGATGCCTTGACGTTGACCAGCGACTCGTCGAGGCCGAGCGTCCGCGCGATCGCGGCACGCATGCCGTCGAGCCGGTCGCCGAGCCGCGGGCGGGCCCCGATGATGACAAGGTCGACGAAGGCGGGCGCGAGCCCGACGGCGGCGAGCCGTTCGACCACGGTCCCCAGGAGCGCTTCGCTCGCGATCCCGCGCGGGGTGCGAGCGTCGGCGGGAAAGAGGCCGCCGAGATCTCCGAGACCGCCGGCGCCCAGAAGCGCGTCGGCGACGGCGTGGAGCGCCACGTCCCCGTCCGAGTGACCCCACAACGCGGGTGCGCCGTCCACCGTCGCGCCGCCCAACCGGAGCGGCGACGCGGGTCCGAACGGGTGACTGTCGTGGCCGAACCCCACCCTCGTCACCGCGGGCGACAACGCCTGCTCGACCCGTCGCAGATCGTCGGGCACCGTCACCTTGAGGTTCGCCGGGTCACCGGTAATCGCATGGACGGGGATTCTACAGGCCTCCAGGAGCGCGGCCTCGTCGGTGAACTCGCGTTCGCCATCCGGCGGGAATGTGTCCCACGCGCCGAGGAGGAGGTCCCGACGCACGCCCTGGGGCGTCTGCGCCGCGGCGAGCCCGCGACGGTCGACGGTCTCGACGACGTGACCGTCATCGACCCGCTTCAGGGTCTCGGCCACCGGCAGCACCGGGAGCGCCGCGCCGTGGACCTGGACCGCGTCCGCGACCGCGTCGATCAGCGCCACCGACACGAGGGGCCGTGCGCCGTCGTGGACGAGGAGGGCCCGGGCATCGCCGGTCGGGTCGGTCGCCGCGAGATGCCGGACCCCGTTGGCGACCGAAGCCTGGCGGGTCGCGCCGCCCGCCACGACCGCATCGACCCCGGCGAGCCACGCGGCCCCCTGCCACTCGCGCACCCGCTCGGGCGTCGTGACAACGACCACGCGGCGCACGGACGTGGCGGCCGAGACTGCTCCGACGGTCCACGCGATGAGCGGCCGCCCGGCGATCGGCGCGAGGAGCTTGTCCACGCCCGCCATGCGCCGGGACCAGCCTGCCGCGACGATCACGGCATCCGCACGTCCCTCGACGGCCACCGTCAGTCGAGTCGTGGCTGGGCGAAGATCATCCGCCCCGCGACGGTCTGGAGGACGCGGGTCACGTTGACCTCGACATCGCGGTCGATGAGCCGCGCGCCGCCCTCGACCACGATCATCGTCCCGTCGTCGAGGAAGCCGACGCCCTGGCCCGCCTCCTTGCCCTCCTGGATCACGCGGACGTGGAGCTCCTCGCCCGGCAGGACGGCGGGCTTCACTGCGTTCGCCAGCGAGTTGATGTTCATGACTCGCACGCCCTGCAGCTCGGCGACGCGGTTGAGGTTGAAGTCGTTCGTGAGGACCACCCGACTCCGCCGTTTCGCGAGCTCCACCAGCTTCGCGTCGACCTCCGCGACGCCGGGCGCATCGTCGTCGACGACCTCGACCGGCGTCCGCTGATCGCGCTGCATGCGGTTGAGGATCTCGAGTCCCCGCCGGCCGCGGTTCCGCCGCAGCGTGTCCGATGAGTCGGCGATGTGCTGGAGCTCCTCGAGGACGAACCGGGGGACGACGAGCGTGCCATAGATGAACCCCGACTCGACGATCTCCGCGATCCGCCCGTCGATCAGCACGCTCGTGTCCACGACGATTCGGGGCTCTCCCTCGGCCTGGGCGTCGGCGCCCTCGCGCGGCCGCCGCACGAGCCCCGCGCCCTCCGCGGCGGCGATCAGATCGAACCGCTTCGCGACGGTCAGGCCCATCATGCCGAGGCCGAGGAACAGGGACACGCCCAGCGGCAGCCAGGTCCCCAGCGGCCCTTCGATCTGCGCAAGGGGCAGGCCGAGGAGGAGCCCGAGCAGGAGCCCGACGAACAGCCCCAGCACCGCCGCCACGAACTCCGCGGTCGAGAGCTCCTGGACGCGCCGGATGAGCCACAGGGCGGGGACGACGGTGAGGTACGGCAGCACGGCGAACCCGACGACGAGCCAGGCGATCGTCCATGCCGCGAGGATGAACCCGGCGTACTGGACGCCGGTGAACAGCCCGGTCCCGATCGACGCGAGCCCGAGCCCGATGAAGGCTCCGAGCGCGGCACCGAGGACCCGGATCGTCCGAATCAAGGGTCTCCTCGTTGTCCGGCGCGCGCCCGCCTGCGGCGCGAGCGGCGTCGCAGGGAGGACAGGCTCCGCGAGCCTAGCACGCGCCCACGGGCCTCGGCAGGGTGCCCGATGGTCAGGGCCGCCGGGCTTCGCTGACCGCCTGCTGGACCAAGGCGGCGCGGACGGCGTCGGCCAGCGTCGAGACCACGACGAGCTCGATCCCCGGGATCGACGGCA
>DATFQL010000201.1:0-4113 GCA_035264305.1 Candidatus Limnocylindrales bacterium
GGCCCCGCACATCCTCGCCGTCGCGGAGTTGGCCGACAGCGCCCCGACCAGGCTCTCGACGGAGGTCGCCACGCTGGCGCGGCGGCTGGCCGAGCAGGCCGGCGGTTCGGCCGTCGGGCTCGTGGTCGATCCCGCTCCCGACGGTGCCGCGAACGAACTCGCCTCCTACCTGTCGCGGGTGGTGGCGGTCACGTCGCCCGTCGTTGCCGGCGAGGTCTGGGCGCCGCACGCGGCCGCCGAGGTCCGGCGCCTCGTCGACGAGGGGGTGACGCACGTCCTCGTCGGCGCCACCGCCGATGGACGCGATCTTGCCGGGATTCTCGTCGGGCTCCTGGGCTGGGGCTTTCTCGCCAACGCGAACGGCGCGGAGTGGGGCGGCGACTCGCCGCAGGTCGAGGCGAGCGTCCTGGGCGGCAAGGCGATCACCACGAGCGTCCTCACGGGGCCGACAGGGATCCTCTCGGTGCGGCTCAACGCCGTCACTGCGGAACCCGCCGCGAGCGCCGGGACGGTGGAGGGGCGCGCCGCGACGGACGCTCCCGCCACGCCGGCCGCCGTCGTCGTCGACCGGGTGGCCGAGGCCGGCGCCGAGGCTTCGCTCGAGGAGGCACGGATCGTCGTCGTCGGCGGGCGCGGCGTGGGCAGCACGGACGGGTTCCGGATCGTCGAGGAGATCGCCGCCGAGCTCGGGGGCGTGGTGGGAGCGACGCGCGCATCGGTCGATGCCGGGTGGATCCCGTACGCGCGCCAGATCGGCCAGACGGGGAAGGTCGTCAAGCCGGCCCTGTACCTGGGGTTCGGCGTGTCGGGCGCCATGCAGCACCGAGTGGGAATGCAGTCCGCGGACGCGATCGTCGCGGTCAACCGCGACCCGGATGCGCCGATCGGCGAGGTCGCGGACCTGTTCGTCGTGGGCGACCTGTTCGACATCGGTCCCGCCGTGCTCGCCGAGCTCCGCGCACGGCGCGGCGGCTGACAGCGGGCCGGGGCAGGGGAGGGCGAGCGGATGGAGCAGGCCGCGCTGCTCGGGCTGATCGTCCTCGTCGCGCTCGCGGTGCTGTTCCTGCTCACCGTTCGGCGGCTCTCGACCCTGGTCGGGCGAACCCGCACGCTGGAGCGCTTTCAGAAGCATGTGAGCCACCTCGAGCGACGCCTCGCCACGACCGCTGACCCGTTCATCGGACAGCTGGACGAGATCCGACGGCGGAGCGGTGACCCCCGCAACCTCGCGGAGGCGATGCCGGGTGCGCAGGATGCGCTGCGGGCGATCGCGGCGGACGCACGGACGGCGAAGGTCCCGCACGGCCTCGGCCGCGAAGCCTCGGCGTTCGCCGTCGAGCTTGAGCGGGCGGTTCGCGCGGCGGAGATGGTCGGCCACGGGCTCGACGCACTGGTTGCGGACCGAGGCGGGCGGGACCTCGAGGCACAGACCTCGCTCAAGCGTGGTGCGCTCAACCTGCGGCACGCGCGAGAGGCCGCGACCCGGATCGCGAACGAGATCGGCCGGGTGCGGCCCGCGGACCTCCGGACCCGCAGCGATCGACCGGACGCCCTCCATCCGTCGGTGGCCACGTACCTCGTTGACGGGGACGTCGATGACGGGCGCTGACGCGGCCATGCCGCGAGGGGGAGCTGCGACAACCATCGGGCTCCGACCTACCGTATGTAGTGGTATCGTCGACCGACACCACTACTGCTTGTGGTGAGTCGATGCCGGAGGCTGGATGCGCTGCCCCCATTGCGGCACCCGCGATACGAGGGTCGTCGACTCGCGAGACCTCGACGAGTCGGCGGTCATCCGCCGTCGCCGCGAGTGCCCGGCGTGCACGACGCGGTTCACCACCTACGAGCGGGTGGAGGCGGCCCGCCTCGTCGTCGTCAAGCGGGACGGTGTCCGCCAGGAGTTCGATCGCGAGAAGCTCGCGGACGGGCTCCGCAAGGCGCTGACCCGGCGTCCCGTTCAGGATGACGCGGCGGACCGCGCCGCGGACGAGATCGAGACGGAGCTGCGTGGGTCGGGCCTCAGCGAGGTGCCCAGCAGCCGGGTCGGAACGCTGGCCATGGACAAGCTGCGCGCCATCGACCACATCGCCTACATCCGGTTCGCGTCCGTGTACCAGAGCTTCGAGGACCTCGAGGACCTCAAGCGCGAGGTCGACTCGCTGATGGCCGAGCACGGGACCACGACGCGCAAGAAGGGGAAGCGGGCGTCATGAGCGTCCTCGCCGATCGCGACATCCGGGCCGAGCTGGAGGCCGGCCGCGTCCGGATCGAGCCGTACGACGCCGCCGATCTCCAGCCCTCGTCGGTGGACCTCCACCTCGATCGCAGCTTCCGGGTGTTCCGGAACAACCGCTACGCGTACATCGATCCCCGAACGTCACAACCCGACCTCACCGAGCTGCTCACGGTCGGGGACGACGAGCCGTTCATCCTGCACCCCGGCGAGTTCGTCCTCGGCCAGACCGTGGAGTGGGTTGAGCTGCCCGACGACCTCGTCGCGAGGCTCGAGGGCCGGAGCTCGCTGGGACGCATCGGCCTGCTCATCCATTCCACCGCGGGGTACATCGACCCCGGGTTCCGCGGCACCGTGACGCTGGAGCTCTCGAACGTCGCCAACCTGCCGATCGCGCTGTACTGCGGCATGCGGATCGGGCAGATCAGCTTCTTCCGGATGAGCTCGCCGGTCGAGCGCCCGTACGGGTCGAAGGAGCTCGGGTCGAAGTACCAGGGCCAGCGCGAGCCCACGGCGTCCGCAATCCACGCCGACCTCGATCGCGGCCGCGCCGAGGGCTGACGTGGCCGGCACGAACGACGCCGTCGACTGGCGCACGGACCTCGGCGGCGGCACGACCGTCGCGCTGATCCGGGCAGGCACCTTCCGCACCGACGCCGGCGCGATCATGGGCCCCGTGCCGTACATCCTGTGGCGGCCATGGGCGGAGGGCGAGCTCGACGACAACCGGCGCCTCCTCCAGGCGCTCAACTGCCTGCTGATCGATACGCCGGCGGGCCGCGTCCTCGTCGAGACCGGCATCGGGGAGCGGCTCGACGAGAAGAACACGGCGATGCGCGAGTACGAGGGTTCGGCGGTCGTCCCCGCGATGCGCGCCGCGGGTTTCGACCCGGGCACCGTCGACGTCGTCGCGATGAGCCACCTGCACTTCGACCACGCGGGCGGGCTGCTGCTCGCGGACGGGTCGCGGGCGTTTCCCCGCGCGCGGATCGTGGCGCAGCGGTCGGAGTGGGAGATCGCGCTGGGCTCGAACAGCCGGCTCGTCGCGTCGTACGACCAGCCGGAGCTGCGCCTCGTCGCCGACTGGGGCGCGGAGGGCTGGACCGAGGGCGACCGCGAGATCCTCCCGGGCGTGTCCGTCATCCGGACAGGCGGGCACTCGGCCGGCCATCAGGCGATCCTCGTCCGTGGGACCGGTCCCGGGGCGCGGGCACTCGCGTTCTTCGGCGACCTGTGCATGCGGCCGTGGGCGGCGAACCCACGCTGGGTGACGGCCTTCGACGACTTCCCGCTCGACTCCGTCCAGGTCAAGGGCGAGCTGTTCCGTCGCGCCGTCGACGAGGAGTGGCTCGTCGCGCTCTCGCACGAGCGGCGGATGCCCGTCGGGACGCTCGTGCCGGACCGCGACCGCTACCGGTTCGAGGGGCTCTAGCCCGCGTCAGTCCTTCGGCAGCCAGGCGTCGATCCGGGCCTGCGCGTCCTCGTGGCTGAGGGGCCCGTTCACGACGTCAAGGATCGTCCCGTCCCGGCCGATGAAGAACTGCGTCGGCAGCGCGTAGACCCGGTACAGCCGGAAGATGTCGGCCGAGGTGTCGAACGCGATCGGGTAGCCCAGCTCGTACCGCTGCGCGTACTCGCGCACGTTGTCGATCGTCGTCTCCTGGACGGCGACGCCGACGAGCGCGAGCCCCCGGTCGCGGTACTGCTCGTCGAGGTCGCGGAGGACCGGCGTCTCGCCCTGGCACGGCGGGCACCACGACGCCCAGAAGTTGAGCCAAACCAGCTTGCCCCGGAGCTCCTCGAGGCGGACCGGGCGGCCGTCGAGGTCCGTCAGCTGGAACGTCGTCCCGTCGTCGTGGGTGACCGCGAGCGCGGGC
>DATFQL010000202.1:0-12937 GCA_035264305.1 Candidatus Limnocylindrales bacterium
CGCGCCGCCCTCGCACGCGGCCGCCGCGGCGTCGTCAAACCGATCGGGCGCGACGCCGTTCGAGAGCACGACCCAGGGGCATGACAGCGTTTCGGTGATCGCGCGGCTCGCGTCGACCACGGACGCATGCTCCCCCGTCCCGTGCGTGGGAACCTCGGCCTTGTAGACGTCCGGCCCGAACCCGCCGAGCTCCCGAGCGGCCTCAAGCACGGCCGCGGGATGGTCCCAGGCACTCGCGGGCATGTCCGGCGGCCGGCGGACGATGCCTTCGACGAGGGACGGTCGTCCGGCCGCGCGACACGCGTCGATGAACGCGGTGACGAGGCGCTCGCGGCGGCCACGTCCTCGGTCGGGGCGCCAGATCACGAGGAGCTTGAAGGCGGCGGCCCGCTCGACGAGCGTCTCGTCTCCGAACACCGCGCGATCCAGGCCAGTGGTCGACACGGCCTCGCCGCGCGGCTGGCAGATCCTGTCCGCGGCGACGAGAACGGCCGTCGGGCCGAGCGCACCCGTCTCGAGGACGCGCGGCAGACCGGTCTCGCGGTCGAGCAGCACGGCCGAGGCATGAGGCGCGAGTGCCCGGGTCGCCGCCAGCTTGAATGCGGCGACGTCGGCCGGCTGTCGGTCGCCGCCACGCGCCTGCTCGAGCATCGTCCGCAGCGACTCGCGCTGGTCCAGCGCAACCATCGCGAACGCGCCCGACGGCCGGCGGAGCGCGTCGATCGTCGCGCTCATGCGACCGGGTCCGCGGCGAGCATCGCGTCGAGCGCCGCGCGGTCGGGCAGCGCGGACCGACCGTCGAGGGCACGGGTCGACGCCCCAGCGACCGCGTTGGCGATGGCAAGCGCCGTCTCGAGCGGCCGGCCGTCGAGGAGCGCCGCGAGCAGGCCGCCGTGGAACGCGTCCCCCGCACCGAGCGTCGAGACGAGACCCGGTACCGGGCGGGCGGGCACGTGCATCACGCCCATGTCACCCGAATCCTTCGCCGCGCCATACGCTCCTCGTGCCCCGTCCGTCGCGACGACGATGCCAGCCCCTGCCGCCAGTGCCGCTTCCATCCCGGGATCGATCGACGCCGTGCCGGTCAGGTCGAGGAGCGTCGCGACCGTCGGCGCGTACAGGTCGACGCCGGCCAGCGACAGCCCGGCGATCGGGTTTCCGCCGTCGATGGACAGCCGGATACCGGGCGCCGCGGCCCGGGCGAACGGCAGCAACCCGGCGCCCGCGTGGTCGACGTGGAGCCACGCCGCGTCCGCGAGCGCGGCTCGCAGGCCCGGGGACAATTCGATGGCGGGCAGCGACCCGGACGCGGGGAGGAGCACGCGGTCCCCATGTGGCCCCACGAGCACGGCGGTAAACGGCGTGGTGCCCGAGACGGTCGCGAGGAGCGAGACGTCGACGCCCTCGCGCGCGAGCCCCTCGCGGACGAGTGTTCCGGCATGGTCGTCGCCGACGCGGCCCGCGAATGCGACCGGGACCCCGAGTCGCGCAAGCGCGACGGCGGCAGTCGCCGCGGGGCCGCCGCCAGCCAGCAACCCATCGGTCGCCGGCAGCCGCTCGTCGCGGCGCGGCAATCGCGGGATCGCGACGATGGCGTCGAGCGTGGCGTGTCCGGCGCAGACGATGGCGGGACGGGGAGCGGTGGCTCGGGGCACGGCAGGATCCGGAGGGAAGCGGCGTTGGGGATCGGGCCAAGGATGCCCCATCCGTCCCGCGCTTGCGCCTGCGCGCAAGGTGGGCCACCCTCGTCCGGTGAGCCGGCCGATCGTCGCCGATCCCGTCGTACCCGCCCTGGCGATCGTCGCCGACGACATCACGGGCGCCGCGGACGTGGCCGGCATGCTGCGTCGCCGCGGCCTCAGGACTGCGCTGATCGCCGGCGACCCGGTGCCCGGGCGGGCGGTTCCCGAGGCGGATGCGGTCGTCGTCGGGCTGAGGATCCGGACGGCCCCGGTGGCGGAGGCAGTCGAGCGGGCAACCGCAGCCGCGCGGTGGCTGCTGGACGCTGCGCCGGCCGTGCTCGCATGGAAGATCTGCTCGACGTTCGATTCGACGCCCGCCGGCAACATCGGGCCGGTGACGGACGCGCTGCTCGCGCTGACCGGGCTTCCGGCGGCGCTGGTGTGCCCCGCGTTTCCCGAGAACGGGCGCGTCGTGCGAGACGGTCGTCTGTTCGTGCACGGCGTGCCGCTCGACGAATCCCCGATGCGCGACCACCCGCTGACGCCGATGCGTGACGCCGAGCTCGCCCGCCTGCTGGCGCCGCAGGTGACCGAGCCCGGACGCATCGTCCGGATCGACACAGGCGATCACCCACGCGAAGCGATCGAGGCCGCGATCGCCGCCGACGCCCGATACCTCATCCCCGATGCCGCGGACGATGCGGCAGCGACGGCGCTCGGCGAAGCCGTCGTCGGCCGGGCGCTGCCGGTGATCGCATCGGGGCTCATCCCCGGGATCGTCGCCGCACTCCGGCGCGCTGGTCGGCTCCCGTCCGAGGGCATCCCGCCGCCGGCCGTCCCACGCCTCGGCGGGCGCGCGGCGATCATCGCCGGCAGCTGCTCGACCGCGACCCGGGCGCAGGTCGAGTCGTTCGGCGCCCACCACGATGTCGTGCGGCTGCAGCCGGACCTCGCCGATCCGCCCGCGGCCGCGATCGCGGCCGCTCGACGGGCGTTTCTCGCGGGATCGCAGGCGGTGCTCGTCGCATCGACCGCCGATCCTGCGGGCGTCGAGGCGAGCCGGGAGACGCTCGGGCCCGAGGCCGGGGCGTGGATCGAGCACTGGCTCGGGGAGGTCGCCGCGGCCCTCGCCGCGGACGGCGTGCGTCGGTTCGTCAGCGCGGGCGGTGAGACAACCGGCGCCGTCGTGGAGGCGCTCAACGTGCGGGTGTTCGAGGTGGGCGCCGAGCTTGCGCCGGGTGTGCCTGTCCTCACCGCGGATCGTGGGGGCGCGCCACTGCTGCTCGTCGCCAAGTCGGGGAACTTCGGCGGCCCTGGGTTCTTCGAGCGCGTGCTCGAGGCAACCAGCGCGACAGGTGCCGGGGACATCCGGGCGCCGATGCCCGACGGCGGGGTGCCGTCCGCCGCGGTCGGGGCGGTCGATGGGTGACGCCACGACGGAGGGTCCTCCGGGGGCGGCCTCCGAGGTCGTGCTCGCCGGAGCCGCGCTCGAGGCCGCGGGCCTTGCCCCCGCGGCATCGGGCAACCTGTCCGTGCGGATCGACGGTCGCCTCCTGCTCACGCCCACCGGCTCGCGACTCGGCGCGCTCGAGGCGTCACGGCTGTCAGTCGTCGACGACCAGGGCGCGCGGCTCACCGGCCCGCGACCGTCGAAGGAGTGGCCGCTGCACGTCGCCCTCTATCGCGCCCGGCCGGATGCCGGGGCGATCGTCCACCTGCACGCACCGGACTCCGTCGCGGTGAGCTGTCTGAGCGGGCTCGACGAGGAGGACGCGCTGCCGGCCTACACGGCGTACCGGGTGATGCGGATCGGACGGCTTCCGCTCGTGCGGTACCTGCCCCCCGGTGACGCCGGGCTGGGAGACGCGGCGGCCGCAGCGGCGGCACGTGCCGGACGCGGCTTGCTCCTCGCGAACCACGGGCTCGTCGCCTGGGGCCGGGATCTCGGCGATGCGGTCGCGACCGCCGAGGAGATCGAGTCGGCCGCGGGCCTCCACCTGCGACTCGACGGCCGGCCGGTGCGGCTCCTGACGCCGGACGAGCGCGCAGAGGTCGAGCGCCGCTTCGGCTGAGGACAGCTCGTTTGACGGGTCGGAGGTCGCATGCCACGCTGGCCGTCCCGAGCCTCACGCCTGCCCCCGGAGTCCCTGCCGTGGTCCGCTCGACCCCTTCCCTCCCGTCCGGCCTCCCCGCCACCATCGGCGAGCTGCGCGAGTCCGGCTGGCGCTCGCGGACCGTCAAGGAGGAGATGCGGGCGAACCTCGTCGCCCGGATCGCGGCGGACCGACCGGTGTTCGAGGGCATCGTCGGCTACGAGGACAGCGTGGTCCCGGCGATCGAGAACGCGGTCCTCGCCGGGCAGGACATCGTGTTCCTCGGCGAGCGAGGACAGGGCAAGACCCGTCTTGCCAGGCTCCTCGTCACGCTGCTCGACGAGTGGCTGCCGGTCGTCCGCGGCGGCGAGCTCAACGACGACCCGTTCGCGCCGATCAGCGCCGCCGCCCGTGCGCTCGTCGCGGAGGGCGGCGACGTCACCCCCGTCGAGTGGCTGCCGCGCGACCGCCGCTACGCCGAGAAGCTGGCCACCCCGGACATCACGATCGCCGACCTCATCGGGGAGGTCGACCCGATCCGCGTCGCCGAGGGTCGCTACCTGTCCGACGAGCTCACGCTCCACTTCGGGCTCATCCCGCGTGCAAACCGCGGCATCTTCGCGGTCAACGAGCTCCCCGATCTCGCCGAACGGATCCAGGTGGGGCTGCTCAACATCCTCGAGGAGCGGGACGTCCAGGTTCGCGGCTTCACGATCCGCCTGCCGCTCGACCTGTTCGTCGTCGCCTCGGCCAACCCGGAGGACTACACGAGCCGCGGCCGGATCATCACCCCGCTCAAGGACCGCCTGGGATCGCAGATCCGGACGCATTACCCGCGGAGCCTCGACGACGAGGTGGCGATCGTCCGCCAGGAGAAGCAGCGCTTCCCGGCCGACGAGTCGATCCCGCCCGTCGTCGTCCCGGGGTTCATGGAAGAGCTCGTCGCGGAGCTGACCCATCTCGCCCGGCGCTCGCCGGAGATCAGCCAGCGGTCCGGCGTCTCGGTCCGGGTATCCGTCGCGAACATGGAGGTGCTCGAGGCCGCGGCGATCAAGCGAGCCGTGCGCCTCGACGAGCCCGTCGCGGCCCCGCGGATCTCGGACCTCGGGGCGATTCTCGCGACGACGACCGGCAAGGTCGAGGTCGAGACGGTGGGCGAGGACACGCCGGAGGAGCGGATCGTCGAGCGGCTGGTGACCAAGGCCGTGTTCGCCACGTTCAACCGGCACGCGTCGGTCGACCGCCTGGAGCCCGTGCTCGAGGCGTTCGACGACGGACTGGTCCTGGAGACCGGGGAGCTGATCCCGTCCCGGGACTACGTCCGATGGATGCGCGAGGTGCCCGGGATGCGCGACTCGGTCGAGCGGCTGGGAACGTTCGACGCCTCCGAGGGCGCCCAGGAGCCGGCACTCATCGCATCCGCGGTCGAGTTCCTGCTCGAGGGCCTGCACCTCCAGCGGCGGCTGAACAAGGACCGCGGCCCGTCCGGCGTCACGTACCGGCGCTGAGTCGCGAAGCGGGCGCCGTCATGTCCTTCCTGACCCCGGACCCGAAGCACCTCGACCGGACCGATCGGCCTCGCGTACCGGTGGATCCGGCGCTCGTGCCAGCCGCGCGATACCGGGCATGGGACGGATCCCAGGCGGTCCCCGATCTCACGGCCGACGAGATCGTCGACCAGCTCGCGGACGACCTGCTCGAGCACGGCGACCTCGCCGAGGCGCTCCGCGACCTCATGGACCGCGGCCTGGAGACCGGTGACCCGTCGCGCGGCGACATGCGCGGCCTGCGTGACCTGCTCGACCGCATCCGCGACCGCCGCCGGGAGCTGTTGAAGGAGGGCCAGCTCGCCGACCCCCTCGCCGACGTTCGCGACCGCCTCGACGACATCGTCGAGCAGGAGCGCGCGGGCGTGCAGCGGCGGCTCGACGAGACCGAGCCCGGGTTCGAGCCCGACGGGCAGGGGAGCGAAGGCACGCCGGACGAGCCCGCCCCCACGCCGTCGGATCCGCAGCTCCAGCGGATGCTCCGCGGGATTGCGGCCAAGCGGCTGGACAGCCTCAACGCGATGCCGCCGGATGTCGGCGCGCGGATCCGCGCGCTCCAGGACTACGACTTCCTCGACGGGGACGCACGGCAGCGGTTCGAGGACCTCCTCGACGAGCTGCGCCGGAGCATGCTGGACCGGATGAGCCAGGGGCTCGCGGACGCGGTCCGATCGATGAAGCCCGAGGATCTCGAGCCGCAGCGCGAGATGGTCAAGGACCTCAACCAGCTGCTGTCGCGACGGGCGCAGGGCGACGAGCCCGGCCAGGGCGAGGTCGACGAGTTCCTGGCGAAGCACGGGGCCTTCTTCCCGGGCGCGCGAACCCTCGACGACGTCATCGAGCAGCTCGCGGACCGGATGGCCGCGATGCAGTCGCTGATGCGCTCGCTGTCACCCGAGCAGCGGGCGGAGCTCCAGGACACGCTCGACGCGCTGCTCCGGGACGACCGGCTGCGCTGGGACCTCGCGCAGCTCGCCGCGAACCTCGACCAGCTGCTCCCCGGTGGGCTCGGGGAGCGGGTGCGGTTCACGGGCGATCAGCCGCTCGGACTCGAGGCGGCCCTCGACCAGCTCGGCCGGCTCCAGGCCCTCGACCAGCTCGAGGCACAGCTCGACGGCGCGGGCGGCCCGGGCGACCTCGCGCAGATCGACCGTGCGGAGGTCCGCGACCTCCTCGGCGCCGATGCGGCACAGGACCTCGACGGGCTCGAGGACCTCGCCGATCGGCTCGAGCGTGCCGGCTACCTCGAGCGCGACGGCGATCACCTCGAGCTGACCGCGCGAGGGCATCGGCGGATCGGGCAGAAGGTGCTCGACGAGCTGTTCGCGCGGCTGGACCGTGACGCGTTCGGCGGCCACCGGCTGGCGCAGGCGGGCTGGGGCGGGGAGCGGGACGAGACATCCAAGCCGTTCGAGTTCGGCGACCCGTTTCACCTCGACCTCCGCAGCACCCTCGGCAACTCGCTGCGGCGCGACGAGAACGCCCCCGGCCGGCGAGCACCCGGCGCTCCAATCCGCGTTCGGCATGACGACTTCGAGGTCTTCCGCACCGAGCGCACGACCTCCGCGTCCACGGTGCTGCTGATCGACATGAGCCGGTCGATGCTCCTGCGCAACTGTTACCTCGCGGCGAAGAAAGTCGCAATCGCGCTCGACACGCTGATCCGCACCCAGTATCCGCGCGACCACCTCGCGATCGTCGGGTTCGCCTACTACGCGCGCGAGCTGCGGCCGGAGGCGCTCGCCGAGCTGTCGTGGCACACCTACGAGTACGGCACGAACCTCCAGCACGGGCTCCTGCTGGCGCGCCGCATCCTCGCCCGCCAGCGGTCGGCGAACAAGGAGATCGTCGTGATCACCGACGGCGAGCCGACGGCGCACTTCGAGGACGGCCAGGTCGAGTTCAGCTATCCGCCGACACGCCGGACGATCCGCGAGACCCTGCGCGAGGTCGTCCGATGCACGAAGGACGGCATCACGATCAACACCTTCATGCTCGAGCGCTCGCCGGCCCTGACCGACTTCGTCGGGTACGTTACCGAGCTGAACAAGGGTCGGGCGTTCTATGCAGAGCCCGAGCGGCTGGGGGAGTACGTCCTCGTCGACTTCGTCCGCCGTCGCACCACGCGGCTGTCCTAGCCTGCGGGGTCACCTGCACCGGCGACGTCCATCGAGGTGATCCGCGCTGCTAGCATCTCGCGGGGGCGGCGGGCTGCGACCGCGAGGAGGGTGGAGTGGACCTGTTTCGGATCTTTCTGTTCCTGCATGTGCTCGCGGCCATCGCCGCGTTCGGACCAGGGTTTGCGGCGGCTGTGGCCGGGCCGATGGTGGCCAGGGAGCCGCAGCACGCGAACTTCTACGCCCGGACCCAGCTCACCGTGAACACGCGGCTCGTCACGCCGCTGGCGCTCTCGATGGCCGTCACCGGCATCGCGATGATCCTCGTCCGCGGCTGGAGCAACGTGGCGGGAAACAGCTACTGGCTCCCGACGGCGATCGTCCTGTATGTCATCGCGATCGGGTACGCCCTGGCGGTCCAGGCGCCGGCCGGCCGCACGCTCGTCGAGCTGACGTCCGCACCGCCGGCACCGGGTAGCGGCCCGAACCCCCAGATCCCGGCCACGGCCAAGCGACTGAGGCAGGGCGGAATGATCCTCGGACTGCTGGTCACCGTGATCGTGTTCCTGATGGTGACGAAGCCCTTCTAGGGTCACCCGGCACTGACGCGTGCGAGGGTCGCCGATGCCACGCTGCGTCAACGCCGGAGCCGTGTCGCGCGATCACGCGCGACCGACGCGCCGGTACCATCACGCTGGACACCCCAGGGGAGCCGCCACATGCCGCACGTCGCGTCGTCGCCCGCCGATCTCCTCGCGCGCCTCGCCGGCGCCGCCCACCTCGACGGTGACCGCCTGGTCGTTGACGACGAGGCGCGGTTCCGCTCGGAGTCGGCGGCCGACCTCGCCTGGACGGCGGCGTTCACGACCGATGACGCGACAGCCGAAGCGGTTCGCTGGATCGTATGGGAGGCGAGTCAGGCCCTCGGCGCGCGGTCGGCGAGCATCCACGAGCTGTACATGGCCCGCGCCCGGGGCGAGGTCTCGGGGTTCACCGTCCCGGCGCTCAACATCCGCGCCTCGACGTTCGACATGGCGCGGACGTTCTACGAGACGGCCGCGCGCGCCGACGTGGGCGCGGTGATCTTCGAGCTCGCGCGATCGGAGCAGACGTACACCTTCCAGCGGCCGATGGACTACGCCACGGCGGTCCTCGCCGGGGCCATCGCGGGGGGCTGGTCGCACCCCGTGTTCATCCAGGGCGACCACTACCAGTTCAACGCGAAGAAGTACGCGGCCGACCCCGAGGCCATGACCGAGGAGATCCGGCGCGCGTGCCGGCTCGCGATCGACGCCGGCTACCGCAACATCGACATCGACAGCTCGACGCTGGTCGACCTCTCCAAACCGACGCTCGATGAGCAGCAGCGCGAGAACTACACCCGCGCCGCCGAGCTCACCGCGCTCATCCGGGAGCTGCAGACGGAAGGTGTCACGGTCAGCGTCGGCGGCGAGATCGGCGAGGTCGGCAAGGAGAACTCGACGGTTGGCGAGCTGCGGGCGTACCTGGACGGGTACAACCGCGAGCTGGACCGCCGGGCGCCGGGTGCGACGGGGCTGTCCAAGGTGTCGGTCCAGACGGGTACGAGCCACGGCGGCGTGCCCCTGCCGGGCGGCGGGGTCGCGGAGGTCAAGCTCGATTTCAACGTCCTGCGGGAGCTGGGCGACGTGGCGCGCTCGTACGGCCTTGCCGGCGCGGTCCAGCACGGTGCGTCGACGCTTCCGGATGAGCTGTTCCACCGGTTCCCGGCCGTGGAGACGGCGGAGATCCACCTCGCGACGGGCTTCCAGAACGCGGCGTACGACCACCCGGCCTTCCCCGCCGCGCTGAAGGACGAGATCCACGAGTGGCTGCGCGCCAACGCCGCCGACGAGCGGAAGGAGGGCCAGACCGAGGAGCAGTTCCTGTACACGACGCGCAAGAAGGCGATCGGGCCCTTCAAGCGCCAGCTGTGGGAGCTGCCGACGAAGGACGAGATCCTCGCGTCGCAGGCGTCGAAGCTCGCATTCCTGTTCACGGAGCTGCGGGTGAACGGCTCGCTCGAGCTCGTGCAGCGCTATGTCGAGCCGGTCCCGGTGTCCCGGCCGATCCCCGACGCGCTTCGCACGGCGGTCCCGAGCTGACGAACGGCGGCGAGGGGGCGCGCGAGGCGCTCGTCGTCTCGGTCCGGCTGGAGGTCGAGGGCGACGAGGCGGCGATCCGTGCGGTAGAGCTCGCGGCGTTCACGGGGCCGGAGGAAGCGGACACCGTCGACCGGATCCGTGCCGAGGCACCACCCGGCTGGCTGTCGCTCGTTGGCGTGGACGCCGCGGGCGCGGTGCTCGGGCACCTGCTGCTCTCGCCGTGCCGCGTCGAGGACGACGACGGCGAGGAGGTGGCGACGGTGCTCGCCGTGGGTCCCGTCGCGGTCGGGCCCGCCGTGCAGCTGCGGGGCGTCGGCAGCGCGCTCATGCACGCCGCGACCGCCCTCGCGCTCGCCCGCGGCGTGCCCGCCCTCGTCCTGCTCGGGCACCCTGACTACTACGTCCGGTTCGGGTTCGAGCCGGCGAGGGGCGTCGGCCTCCAGCCGCCCGCCGACGCGTGGCCCGATCACGTCTGGCTCGCACGCCGCCTGCCCGCCTGGGATGAGTCGATGCGCGGCACCGTCCGCTACCCGGACGCGTTCGGCCCGCTCGCATAGGTTCGCAGCGTGAACCGAGGCTCCGTTCCCATCGTCTGGCTCGTGTTCGCGGCGCTCCTTGCGGGCGTCGGAGCCATCGTCGTGCTCGCCGGGATCGTGGGTCTCGTGCGGATCGCGGGTGGGGCCGGGGGCGCGACCGATCGGGCCAGCGCCGGCGTGGCCGCGCCGCCATCGTCGGCGGCGTCGGTGCCGCCCGATGGGGCCGGATCGCCGGAAGCGACGGCAGCCGCGTCCGGCGGGTCCACGCCACTCCCGGCCGAGGTCGTCCTGGTCGGGGCCGGTGACATCGGCCGCTGCGATGCGACGACGGACGACGACACGGCGGCACTCGTGGAGACGCTGCCCGGGATCGTGTTCACGCTCGGCGACAACGCGTACGAGCACGGGACCGAGGGCGAGTACCGCGACTGCTTCGGCCCGTCGTGGGGGCGGTTCAAGGACCGGATCCAGCTCCCGGTCCCGGGCAATCACGAGTACGAGACCAGGGGCGCCGAGGGCTACCGGTCGTACTTCGGTGATCGGGCGGTGCGTGACGGCAGCACGTGGTACTCCCAGGATGTCGGGGCGTGGCACGTCATCGTCCTCGACTCGACGTGCGACGGTGTCGAAGGCGGGTGCGACGCCGATTCGCCGCAGGTGCGCTGGCTCCGGGACGACCTGGCGGCCAGCCGGGCGCGATGCACCCTGGCGCTGTTCCACCACCCACGGTTCAGCAGCGGCGAGCACGGCTCGGACCGCCATGTCGGGCCCTTCTGGGACGCGCTGTACGACGGCGGCGCAGACCTGGTCCTGAACGGCCACGACCACGACTACGAACGGTTCGCCCCGCAGGACCCGGAAGGGCGGCGCGACGACGAGCGCGGGCTGATGGAGCTCGTCGCGGGGACGGGGGGAGCGGCACTCCGGGCGTTCCGCGATCCCGTTGCCAACAGCCGCGTCCGCGCCGCCGTCGCCCACGGCGTCGTCGAGCTCCGCCTGAGCCAGACGGGATGGCGCTGGCAGTTCCACTCGACGGACCGCTCGTTCACGGACGCGGGCTCCGGCCGCTGCCACTGATATCCCCCGCGGCCGGCACGTCGCGGGCATCATTTGACCGATGGCGAACGTCGACTTCGGGCCGGAATGGTCCGCTTCGCGTGCCCGCGCGCCGGAGCCGCAGCTTCGGGAGTGGCTCGCGTTCGCGCACGCGGCGTGCGACGCCGCCGACGAGATCGCCATGGCGCACTTCCGGCGCGACCTCGTCCTCGAGCGCAAGCCGGACCGCACGTTCGTCACGGTCGCGGACCAGGGGATCGAGCGGGAGATCCGGGGGCGGATCCACGCCGAGTACCCGGACCACGGCCTCGTCGGCGAGGAGTACGGCGTCGAGGCGGGCAATGCCCGGACGCGCTGGATCATCGACCCCATCGACGCCACCCACAACTACATCCGCGGCATCCCCCTGTTCGGGACGCTGCTCGGCATCGAGCACGACGGGGAGCTGCAGCTCGGCATGATCTCGGCACCCGCGATCCGCGAGCGCTGGTTCGCGTACCGGGGTGGTGGGGCGTGGAGCCGGGGGATGGACGGCGAGCGCCGGATCCGCGTCTCGCGGGTTGCGTCCCTCGACGACGCCCAGGTCGTGTACGGCTCGCGGCGGGACAGCGTGGAAAGCGGCCTCATGCCCGGGTTTGACTCACTGCTCGAGGCCTGCTGGCGCGAACGCGGGTTCGGCGACTTCTGGGGCTACTCGCTCGTCGCGGAGGGAGCGGCCGAGGTCATGCTCGAGGTGGACATGAAGGTGTGGGACGTCGCCGGGCCGCTGGTCGTGATCGAGGAGGCCGGCGGCAGGGTGACCGATGTCGACGGCGTCCGGCGCTTCGACGCCGCATCGTTCGTGGGCTCCAACGGGCTGCTCCACGACGAGATCCTGCGGCGGATCCGGCGGTCGTGAACGGAGTGGTCCTGCGAGGCGGCCGATAGCGCGACCGCCCGGCCGTGGGGCGCGGACGCGGCCGGGGGTGCGCGACGCTGGGACCAGTCAAGCCCCGCCACGAGGAGGATCGGCCGATGGCCACCCTCAGCGACAAGAAGCGCGACAGCCTCAAGAAGTCCGAGTTCGGCCTGCCTGAAGACCGCAAGTACCCGATGCCGGACGAGTCGCATGCACGTAACGCGAAGGCACGCGCCGCGCAGCAGGTGAAGGCCGGCAACCTGTCGAAGGCGGACGAGCGCCGGATCGACAAGAAGGCCGACGAGATCCTCGACCAGTGACGCTCGCGCCCGCCCGGCGACGCGCCAGCGTCGTGGTGGCCACCGTCGCGCTCGGTGCCGCGCTCGCCGCCTGCGCGGGTGGCTCGCTCTCGGAAGAGGCGTACACGTACTGCGTGAGCCAGGCGCCGCCGGGCGAGCTCGATGCCGCCGCCGAGGCGCTCAACATCGCGCCTGACGCGGACCGCGACTTCCAGACGAACCCGAACCGCGGGGACCCGACGTTCCAGCGGGTGTGCGAGTACGCCTACGAGGCGCGCAACCGCGACGTCGACGTGCCGGCCGCGCAGCCGGGCCAGCCCGACGCGGGCAGCCCGAGCGCGCCGCTCGACCCCCAGCGCAGCGAGGATGCGTCGCTGCCCCCGAGCGGATCCGCGGCACCCGCGTCGTCCTAGACCGGCGCGCGAGCGGGTCGCGCGACCAAGGACTAGGCCCCCGCGGCGTCCAGCGCCTCCGAGATGATCGCGAGCGCCTGGTCGACCTCGTCGGCGGTCGTGACGAGCGGCGGGATGATCCGGATCACGTTCACGTACGTGCCGGCCGTCAGGACGATGAGGTTGCGGGCGAG
>DATFQL010000203.1:0-4334 GCA_035264305.1 Candidatus Limnocylindrales bacterium
GACGGCGCGACGACCTCCGACCCGCCCCAGAACGAGATCGACTCGTCGACCCCGACGCGGTTGCAGAACACGACGAACGACGTCGTGAGCTGGGCGTACGTCCGCATCAGCGTTCGCCACGAGCTCGCCGTCCCAAGCCCCACCTCGTGCGTTGCCGCCAGGTCTCGTCCCGGGGACGACGAGACGTTGATGAGCAGCTGCGCCCCGTCGTTCGCGAGGACCTGGGCGGTGCTGAGATGCCAGAAGTCCTCGCACACCGCGAGGCCGACCCCCACGCCGAGCCGCGACGGCACAGCCCGCAGCAGGTCGCCGGGCGCGAAGAAGCGGCGCTCGTCGAACAGCCCGTATGTCGGCAGGTGGATCTTGCGGTGGACGTGGCGGACGCGACCGTCCTCCAGCAGGGCCGCGGCGATGCACAGCCGGTGGTCGCCTGACTCCTCGACGAACGACACGACGGCCGACGGACCATCGCGCGTCTCGGCGGCGAGCGCCGCCAGCCGCGGGTCATCAAGCCGGATCGCGACGTCGGCCGCGAGGTCCTGGAGGAGGTAGCCCGTCAGGCCGAGCTCGGGAAACACGACGAGTCCCGCCCCGCCCCCACGCGCATCGGCAAGGAGGGCGTGGTGACGATCGAGATTGGCCTCGAGATCGCCGAGCGTCGGCGCGACCTGGGCGAGAGCGATGCGGAGCGGTTGCACGCTCCCAAGTCTAGGTCTCGTCGCGGGCGTCGCGGGCGGGGGCGGGCGGATCAGGCTGGAGCGGCATGCGGAGGTCGGCGAGCGCGCCCGCCTCGGTCGGCTGCGGCGTGGCATAGGGGGACGCGACGAGCAGCGCCTCGTCGTCCGCGACGGGTGCCGCCGGCACGCTCACCGGCACCGCCTCGGCTGCCGCCTCGCCGCCGGCCGGCATCGCGTCGGCGCCGCCGCGTCCGGTCGCCTGCAGCTGCTCCCGCGACCCGTCGACCTCCTCGGCGAAGTGGCACGCGACGGCGTGACCGGTCGAGAGCGGCCGCAGCAGCGGCACCTCGGCGGAGCACCGCTCCGGGTTGCCGAGCCGCTCGCGCAGCCAGCATCGGGTGTGGAAGTGACACCCGGACGGCGGGTTCACGGGCGACGGGACGTCACCCTTGAGGATGATCCGGCGGCGGCGGCGCTCGACCTTGGGGTCCGGGATCGGTACGGCCGAGAGCAGCGCGACCGAGTACGGGTGGAGCGGCCGCGAGTTGAGCTCACGTGACGGCGCCGTCTCGACGATCCGGCCGAGGTACATCACGGCGATCCGGTCGCTGATATGGCGGACGACCGACAGGTCGTGCGCGATGAACAGGTAGGTGAGGCCGAGCCGGTCCTGGAGCCGTTCGAGCAGGTTGATCACCTGCGCCTGGATCGACACGTCCAGGGCCGAGATCGGCTCGTCGGCCACGATCAGGTCGGGGTCGAGCGCGAGCGCCCGCGCGACGCCGATGCGCTGCCGCTGGCCGCCCGAGAACTCGTGCGGGTAGCGCACGGCGTAGTCCGGGTTGAGCCCGACCGTCGAGAACAGGTCCCTGACCCGCTCGCGGCGCTCCGCCTTCGTTCCGACGCCATGCACGTCGAGCGGCTCGCTCACGGTGTTGCCCGCGGTCATCCGCGGGTTGAGCGAGGCGTACGGGTCCTGGAAGATCATCTGGAACCGACGGCGGAGCTGCTGGAGCTCCTTACCGTCGAGGCCCGAGATGTCGCGGCCGTCGAACTCGATCGTGCCGGCGGTCGGCTTGTACAGCCGGACGATGGCCCGGCCGGTCGTGCTCTTCCCGCAGCCCGACTCGCCCACGAGGCCGAGCGTCTCGCCCTTCCGGAGCTCGAAGCTCACCCCGTCGACCGCACGCACGTCGCCGATGTGGCGCTCGATGAGCAGGCCCTCGGTGATCGGGAACCACACCTTGAGGTCCTGGACCCGCAGCAGGATGTCCGCGGCGGCGTGATCGTGCGTCGCGACGTGGTCGTGCGTCGACCCGTGGGTCGATCCGGCAGGGGCGATCACCCGCTGTCCTCCGGACCGTGGTGATCGTCCCCATCGTGGTGGTGATGCGCGTTCTCGTGTCGCGCCGGAACCTCGTGGTCGATGTCGTGCGCGGCGGGCGCCACCTGGAGGTGCTCCGGCCTGACCCCGCCATCGGCGAGAGCAGCATAGGACGTCAACTCGTCGAGCTGGCCGGCGGGCGGCGGCGCGGGGACGTGGCCTGGGCGGCTCGGATGGCCGTGGACGGCCTCCTCGGCGGTCGGCGGGTTGTGGCAGGCGATCCGGTGCGTCGCCGCCGGGCCGCTCGCGACGACGGGGCTGCCGGGAACCACAGGCTCGAGCGGCGGGTTGTCGGACCAACAGATGGGGAGCCGCCACGCGCACCTCGGCGCGAACGGACAGCCGTTGGGAAGGTTGCGCATGTCCGGCGGGCGGCCCTCGATCGGGATCAGCGGGTCACCCTCGCGGTCGTCGACTCGCGGCATCGAGTGGAGCAGGCCGACCGTGTACGGGTGGGAGGGCCGATCGAACAGCTCGCCGGTCGTCGCGGTCTCGATGATGAAGCCGGCGTACATCACGTTGATCCGGTCGGTCATCCCGGCAACGACGCCGAGGTCGTGGGTGATCAGGACGAGCGAGGTGCCGGTCTCGGTCGTCAGGCGCGAGATGAGCTCGAGGACCTGCGCCTGGATCGTGACGTCGAGGGCGGTCGTGGGCTCGTCTGCGATGAGCAGCTTCGGCTCGAGCGCGAGCGCCATCGCGATCATCACCCGCTGCCGCATGCCGCCGGAGAACTGGTGCGGGAAGCTCTTGAGCCGCTTCTCGGGCTGGGGGATGCCTACCATGCCGAGGAGCTCGACCGCTCGCGCCCGCGCGTCGGCCTTAGGCATCTTCCGGTGCGCGACGATCGTCTCGATCATCTGCTCCTCGACCGTGAGCACCGGGTTGAGGCTCGTCATCGGGTCCTGGAAGATCATCGCGATGTCACGCCCGCGGATCTCCCGCACGTCGGACTCGTCGAGCGTCACGAGGTCCTGGCCGTCGAACCGGACCGAGCCGCCCTCGATCCGTCCCGCGGGCTTGGGCAGCAGCCGGATGATCGCGAGATTGGTCACGCTCTTGCCGCAGCCCGACTCGCCGACGAGGCCGAGGCGCTCCCCCCGCTGGAGCTGGAACGAGACGCCGTTGACGGCGTGGATCGTGCCGTCGTGGGTGCGGAACCGGACGAGCAGGTCACGGACGTCGAGCAGCGGCTCGAGCGCGCCGGCCCGGTCCGGCGGCGCCGCGGGCAGCGTCGTCGTCATCGCTTGAGCCTCGGGTCGAGCGACTCGCGCAGCCCGTCGCCGAGGAGGTTGAACCCGATCGCGCTGACGACGATCGCGGCCGCCGGGAAGAACACGAGCCACGGCGCGGTCTGGAGGAACCGGCGGGCGTCGGTCAGCATCGTCCCCCACTCCGGCGTCCTGGGGTCCGCGGGGCCGAGCCCCAGGAAGCCGAGGCCGGCGATGTCGATGATCGCGGTCGCGAGGACGAGCGTCGCCTGGACGATGAGGGGCGTGAGCGCGTTCGGCAGCATGTGGCGGGTGAGGAGCCGGCCGCCGCCCGCCCCGACCGACCGGGCTGCGATCACGTAGTCCGACTCGCGCAGCGCGAGCAGCGACCCGCGCAGCAGTCGGGCGAACACCGGCGCGTAGGTGACCGCGATGGCGAGCATGAGCTGCCACAGGCCACGATCCAGCCACGCGATGATGCCGATCGCGAGCAGCAGGCCCGGAATCGCGAGGAACACGTCGGTGGACCGCATCAGGACCGCGTCCACTCGCCCGCCGAGGCCGCCCGCGAGCGCCCCGATGAGCGCGCCCATGACGAGCGCCATCAGCACCGCGACGACGCCGACCTGGAGGCTGATCTGGGCGCCGTACAGGATCCGCGTGAACTGGTCTCGTCCCTGGAGATCGGTGCCCATGACGTGTGCCGGCGAGGGGGGCTGGAGCCGGTTCGTCAGCTCACCCTCCAGCGGGCCGTACGGGGCGATCACGGGCGCCAGCACAGCTGAACCGACGAAGATCGCGATGAACACCACGCCGAGCATCGCCGGCTTGTTGCGCAGCAGGCGGCTGGCGGCATCGGACCACAGGCCGCGGCTTGCGCGGCGCTCGGCAACCGGGACGACGGTCGCGGCAGGCGCCGTCATCGGCCCACTCCGCTCACGAGTAGCGGATCCGCGGGTTGAGGTACGCGTAGCTGATGTCGACCAGCAGATTCACGACCAGGAAGATGAGCGCGAAGATCATCACCGACGACTGGATGATGAGGTAGTCGCGGTTCTGGAT
>DATFQL010000204.1:0-8333 GCA_035264305.1 Candidatus Limnocylindrales bacterium
CGCGGCGGCCCGATCGTCCCACCGCTCGTCCGGCGGCGGCGCCGGCATGCCACGCAGCCGGGCGAGGATCCGGCCGAGCCGCTGGGCGAGGTCGACCTCGCGAAGCTGCGGCACCTCTTCCCGGAACTGCCGCGCTCGCTCCTCTGTCCAGATGCCGTGGACCACATCCTCGTCGAACGGCCCCAGCCGCACGGCGATCCCGCGCGCGGTCTCGGCGACCACGTCGCGCAACGCCGTGTGGGGGACGGGCACGAGCGTGTTCCCGAAGTCGAGCGTGATTGCCCGGATCATCTGTCGGGCTCGGCTCCGAGACGCGATCGTGCGATCTCCACGGCTACAGGCTCGCGATCGATCAGCAGCCACCGCCGGCCGAGTCGCGCGGCCGCGATGCCGGTCGTCCCGCTGCCGGCGTACGGGTCGAGGACGAGGTCGCCCGGCCGGCTCGACGCGGCCACGACGCGCTCCAGCAGCCGGACCGGCTTCTGGGTGGGGTAGCCGGTCCGCTCCGCGGAGCCGGGCGGGACGATCGTCATCCACCAGACGTCCGTGGGCAGCTTCCCGCGCGCGGCCTTCTCCGGGCCCACGAGCCCCGGCGCCATGTAGGGCACGCGGTCGATCGCCTCCCGATCGAACAGCCACCGGTCACCCTTCGCGTACCACAGGATCGTGTCGTGCTTGCGTGGCCAGCGGTCGCGCGGCCGGCCCCCGTAGTCGTACGCCCACACGAGCTCGTTGAGGAAGCGTCGGGCGCCGAACAGCTCGTCCAGCAGGAGGCGGACGTGGTGGACGGTTCGCCAGTCGCAGTGCAGGTACAGCGAGCCGTGGGGGGCGAGCACGCGGTGGATGGCCTGGAGGCGCACCCGGAGCGCCGCGAGGTGGTCGTCGAGCGCGAGGCCGTCGTCGTAGGCGAGGTCGGACACGACCCGGTACCGATACTCCCGCCCGCCGAAGCCGCGCCTCGTCTGCTCGCCGTGGCCCGTCCGGATCCGCTCGAGGCGCTGGCGCTCCCCGGTTCCGAACGGCGGATCGGCGTAGCACAGGTCGACCGACGCAGCGGGGAGCGCGGCGAGGACATCGAGGTTGTCGCCCTCGATGACGACGCCACGAGCCTCCCCTGCGACGACGGCCGCGACCGCGGCTCGATCGGCCTCCGCGAGCGAGCGCACGCTCAGCGCACGGCGCTCGACGGACAGATCTCGCGGAAGGCGCAGAAGCTGCACGAGAGGTAGTCCGGCCGAGCGGTGAACTCGCGCGCCCGGATGCCGCGCGCCGCGGTGCGAATGGTCTCGCGTGCCTTCTCGACCCGCTTCCGGTCGACGGGCGCCAGGCCGACCAGCCCGGAGTCGAGGAAGTGGAGCGCGACCGCATCCGGCAGGCGACCGGTCATCGCCTCGTACCCCATCGCGTAGATCGTCAGCTGGAGAGACTCCTTCGCGCGCTGGCGCGCCTTCGCGGGGTCGCGCACATCGGACGACTTGTAGTCCGTGATCACGACCCGCTCCGGCGACAGGTCGAGCGTCGGCTCGATGAAGTCTGCGCCGCTCGCCGGATCGCCGTCGTCCGCCATCACAGCGACCGGCTCGTCGGGATCCCGCGGCGTGATGTCGACCCGGTCGAACCTGCCCCGAACCTTGTCTCCGTCGAGGAAGAAGCTGAACTCACGTTCGACCCACGCCGGGATGACCGCCCCCGGCCGCAGCTGCTCGTCGCGGAACCGCTGGAGCGCCTGCCTGCCGGCCTCGAGCCGCGCCTGCTCGTGCTCCCGCGACAGGAACCCGTCGTTCGTCCAGGCGGCCTCGAAGGACGCGAACAGCTCGTCCTCGCTCATGATGTCGCCGCGGGCGTGCCGCTTGTGGAACTCCGACACGGCGGCATGGAGGGCGGACCCGTAGATCATCGAGTGATGCGGCGCGAGGGGGACGCGGAGGACGTGGCCGTACTTGTACTTGAGCGGACACGTCAGGTAGTCGTCGACTGCGTAGAACGACAGCCACAGGGGCTCGTCGTCGCGTGCCCGCCGCGGGGCGGGCGCGGGCTCGGTCCGCTCGAGCCCCGCCAGCCGGTCGATCGGCGCCGACGCCTTCGCCCCCGCGCCCGCGCTCCCGGCCGAGACCGGCAGATCCAGCGCCTCGAGGACGAACGGTGAGACGCGGCGGGCGCGCTGTCCGCCATAGTCCGCGGCGTGCGTGAGGAGCAGCTCGTCACGTGCGCGGGTCATCCCGACGTAGAACAGCCGCCGCTCCTCCTGGAGCTGGTAGTCACCCTCGGGCAGCGTCTCGTTCACGAGCTCCAGCGGCAGCGCGAGCGGCTCCCGCCGGCCGATGGCCGGAAAGCGGCCGGTGATGAGGCCCGGCAGGTAGACGACCGGGAACTCGAGCCCCTTCGCCTTGTGGACCGTCATCACGGCGACCGCGTTGGCCTCGGGATCGATGTCCGCGGTCGGCGGGTCGTCGCCCGCCTGGATCAGCGTCTGGAGATGACGCGCGACGAACACGGCCCGGTCGTCGGCGAGCAGCGCCGACTGGGCGCGGATGATGTCGAAGAACCGGGCGATGTTCGAGAGTGCCTCCTCGTTCGCCACGGAGTCGGTCTCGGCGAGCCGCTTGAGCCAGCCCGAACCGCGCAGGAACGCGTACAGCACCTCGCCCGCCGGCCGCTCGTGCGCGAGGGCGACATACCGCTTGAGATCCTCGACGAGCGTCGCCGCAGCGGCGCGCGTCTGCGGCGCCAGGCGGAGGATCCCCGGTTGGCGCTGCAGCTCGTCGAGCACCTCGAACACCGAGCGATTCCTGCGACGCGCGCTGGTCATGATGTTCACGAGGTCCTCGCCACCGAGCCCGTACAGGTCCGAGGCCGCGAGGGCGTACACGTCGACCGACGAGCCGACGTCCGCGATCGCCCGAAGGAACGACAGGAGGAGCCGGACCTCGGGACGCGTGTACAGCCCCGACGTCCCGGAGAACCGCCACGGGATCCCCTCGACATTGAGCGACCGGAGGATCGGGTCGGCGGCGGCGTTGGAGCGGACCAGGATCGCGATGTCCATGTATGCCGCACCCTCCCGCACCCGCCGCGCGACCTCGGACGCGATCCAGTCGGCCTCCTCGGCGCCGGTCGCGAACGCCTCATGCCGCACGGCGGGCGCGCCGTCGGTGCCGCGATCGGCGACGAGCTTCTTGACGATCCCGGCGCGGACCTCGAGGCGGTCTGGATCGTTGTGCCGTATCAGCCGGTACGAGGCGTCCAGGATCGGCCCACGCGATCGGTAGTTCCGTCGCAGGACGACGACGCTCGCGGCGCGGTACCGCTCGCGGAACTCGAGGATGTTGCTGATCGCCGCACCCCGGAACTTGTAGATCGACTGGTCATCGTCACCAACGACCGTGACGTTGCGGTGCGTCGCGGCAACGAGCGCGACGAGCTCCGACTGGGCACGGTTCGTGTCCTGGAACTCGTCGACGAGCACGTGCCGGAATCGCTCCTGGACGCGCCGGCGCGCGGCTGGGCTCTCCCGAAGCAGGCGGAGCGCGAGCGACACCTGGTCCCCGAAGTCGATCGCCCCGTTCGCCGCGAGCAGCTGCTGGTAGGTCCCGTACGCCTGCGCCAGCTCGAGCTGCCGGCGCGCCTCCTCTTCGAGGGACGTCGCGGCCTCGCGGTCGGCGTCGGTCGCGGTGTCGGGTGTCGCCTCGAGTCCTGCGACGGCCTCCGCGGCGCGCGCAGACAGGCGGCGGGCGTGCGCCAGGTAGGCATCCGGCGACACGTCCTCGTCCTTGGCCCGCGAGAACAGCGTGGCGAGGGCATCCAGGAACCGCGTCGGATCGCCGAGCGGCCGGTACTCCTTGAGGCCAAGCTCGAACAGGTGCTCGCGGAGGAAGACGACGGTCTCCGGCCGGGACAGCACCCGCACGTCGGAGGGCAGTCCGAGCTCGAGTGCGAACTCGCGGACGAGCCGGTCCCCGAAGGCGTGGAACGTCGAGATCGCCGTATCGGTGTACCCGTACGGCACGAGCTGGTCGACGCGCGCCTGCATCTCGTCAGCGGCCTGGTCCGTGAACGTGAGCGCGAGGATCTCCGAGGGCCGGGCGCGACGGGTCGCGATCAGCCACGCGATGCGCCGGGTGATGACCTGCGTCTTTCCCGTGCCTGCGCCCGCCACGACGAGCAGCGGTCCGTCGTCGTGGGTGACCGCCTTGCGCTGCTCCGCGTTGAGCCCGGCGAGGAGGTCGTCCAGCCCGTCCGGCGCGGCATCGATGGGAGCGGCGGGCTCGATGGCGCCCCACACGGGGATCTGGACGAGCGCGGCGGCGTCATGGCCCGGGCGCAGTCTCACGCGGCGCGCCTCCGTGGCGGGATCGATCGCGCGGATGCGCACGCCGGAGCCGGATGCGGAACCGGGGGAACGACTCGAAGGGGGCACGCGGCGAGGATGTGGCCCGCGCGTGCCACCTTGGCTGTCACGACCGGACGACGCCCGGCGAATCGCCCATCGCGAGGGCGAGCCGCAGCGCCTCGGTCTCCTCCGCCGAGAGGTTCGACTCGGACCTGCCCTTCCCGACGGCCTTCCCGTACACACGCGTCCCGGCCCGGGCGTGGAGGCTGCTGATGACGAACCCGTCACCCGACTGGTCGAGCAGCGCGAGCGCGAAGCTCTGGTTGCCGCCCGTGTCCTCGAACGGGTTGAACCGCACGAGCCCGATGCGCTGGAACGAACGGCGTTGGGCGGCCTCGGTGACGGCCGTCCGGGCCGCGATCTCGTCGACCTCGCGCGCAACCGCGTAGACCTTGTCGAGGTGCGCCTCGAGGATCCCCTCCAGGCTCGTGCCAGACTCGCCGCGGGTGAGGCTCGCGAACCTCCGTTCGGCCGCCGACGTCCGCCGGAACAGGAGCACGACGAGGACGAGGAGGACGACCGAGGCGATTGCGAGCGCGACGACGATGAGGCCGATGACCGGGGCGACGAGCGCGTTCAGATCGTCCAACAAAGCCCTCCGGGAGACGCGGCGAGTCTAGCAGCCGCCCCTCATCGCTCACGTGCCGGCAGTGCGGTGTATCCTTTGCCGCCGACGGCGACGCACCCGCGTCCCGACTCCCATCGAGAGGTCCAACCCGTCATGGTGAAGCGCGCTCGCGGCAGCGTCCGACCCGGCCAGCGCCGGGCGATCGAGCGGCGCCCCGCCACGACGACGAGCTCCGCGACGGCCAAGCCAGGCGGGCTGAGCGAGGCAGAGCTCGCCCGCGCCGCGGAGCTCGAGCAGCAGCTGCTCGCCGAGGAGCGGGCGGCCGAGACCGCTCGCAGGCGGTCGGCCGAGCGCACGGCGACGCGAGACGTCGCCGGCACGCGGACGCTGGCATTCGAGGAGGAGTACGCGTACGTCACCCGTGACCTGAAGGACATCGCGCGGATCGCCGTGATCCTGTTCGCGGTCCTGTTCGCGCTCTACCTCGTCATCGACGTCCTCGACGTGGTGACGATCGGGTAACCGGCGCGGGCTACCATCGCCCCATGCCTGCCCGGCGCGCCGCTCCCGGCGCCCGCCCCGAGCCCCTGTTCACACCGCCGCCGGAACGGCAACCGCTGGCCGCCCGGATGCGGCCGCGGACGCTCGAGGAGTTCGAGGGGCAGGCGCACCTCGTCGGCGAGCGCGGACCGCTCCGCCGATCGGTGGTACGGGGCCACCTCGCCTCGCTCCTCCTGTGGGGCCCGCCCGGCACGGGCAAGACGTCACTCGCCCGGCTCCTCGCGGAAGCCGTCGGGGCCGACTTCAAGACCGTGAGCGCGGTCATGTCGGGCGTGGCGGAAGTCCGCGCGACCATCGCCGAGGCCCAGGAGCGGCTCGCCCTCGAGCAGCGGCGCTCCGTCCTGTTCATCGACGAGATCCACCGGTTCAACAAGGCGCAGCAGGACGCGCTGCTGCCGCACGTCGAGGACGGGACGGTCACGCTCATCGGGGCGACGACGGAGAACCCGTACTTCGAGGTCAACTCCGCGCTGCTGTCGCGGATGCGGGTCTGGCGGCTGGAGCCGCTGACGAACGACGACGTCGCGGTCATCGTCCGGCGGGCGCTCGAGGACGAGGACCGCGGATTGGCCGGCACGTTCGGGCCGGCTGGAGGCGTGTCGCTCGCGCGGGAGGCGTTCGACCATCTCGTCGACCTCGCGGGCGGTGACGCGCGCCAGGCGCTCAACGTGCTCGAGGGGGCCGTGGCGCTCGCGGAGGACGAGGATCACCGTGTCGATGGCCGCGTCTCCCCCACCCTTGCCGACGTCGAAGCCGCGGCCCAGCAACGCGTGCTGGCCTACGACCGTGCGGGTGACGGCCACTACGACACCGTGTCCGCGTTCATCAAGAGCATCCGCGGCAACGACCCCGACGCCGCGCTGTACTGGCTTGCCGCGATGGTCACCGCCGGCGAGGACCCGAGGTTCGTCGTCCGGCGACTGATCATCTCGGCATCCGAGGACATCGGGAACGCCGATCCACGCGCGCTCCAGGTTGCGGTCGCGGCCGCCCAGGCCCTCGATCACGTCGGGTTGCCCGAGGCGCAGTACGCCCTCGCCCAGGCCACCGTCTACCTGGCCGTGGCGCCGAAGTCGAACCGTGTCGGCACGGCGTACGGCGCCGCGATGGCCGACGTGACGAGCCGCGGCTCGCTCCCGGTCCCGAACCACCTCAAGACCGCCGGCGACCGCCGGCTGAAGGCGCACGGGATCGGGGTCGGATACGTGTACCCGCACGAGTTCGAAGGTTCCGACGTCGCGCAGCAGTACCTCCCGGACGAGCTCGCGGGCCGCCGCTACTACGACCCGTCCCACGAGGGCAGCGAGCGCCGCATCGGGGAGGTCATGCAGGAGCGCCGGGAGCGGCGCGCCGCGGGCAAGCCGAAGCGCCTGCCGCAGCCCCCGGGCAGCGGTATGAGCGGGATCGGCGACGGCATGAAGGGCCACACCGAGGCCCGCAAGCGCCTCGCGGACACCCAGAAGCAGGACGCCTCCTGATCCGGTCGGACGTCATGCCGCCCGCCCACGCGGGTCCGCCGACGCCACCGTCCGAGGTCAGGCGACTCTGACGTCGAGGGCTCGTCCGACGTGGAGGATCCGGACCGCGATGAGGACGCCGAACGCGGCGAGCACGAGGACCGCGGCGGCGGCGATCGCGGCATCCAGATCGCCCCCCTGGAACTCGGCGTACACGACGAGCGGCAAGGTCTGGGTCGTGCGGGCGACGCTGCCGGCGAACATGATCGTCGCGCCGAACTCGCCGAGGGCCCTCGCCCAGCTCATCACGAGCCCGGCGGCGAGGGACGCGGACGCGAGCGGCAGCGTGATCGTCCGGAACAGCTGGCGTTCACTCGCGCCATCCACGCGGGCGGCGTCCTCCAGGTCGCGATCCACGGACGCGAAGCCGGTGCGCGCCGATCGGATGAAGAACGGCGCGGAGACGAAGGTCTGCGCGAGGATCACGGCGACGGTCGTGAACGCGATCTCGATGCCGAAGACGGACAGCGTCTCACCGAGCAGCCCGCGCCGGCCGAACACGAGGAGCAGCGCGAGGCCGGCCACCGACGGGGGCAGGACGATCGGCAGGTCGATGACGGTCTCGACCAGCGTCTGGCCCCGGAATGTTCGCCGCGCGAGGAGCAGGGCGAGCGGGATGCCGATGATGACGGTCAGGACAAGGCTGATCGACGTCGTGACGAGGCTCAGGACGAGGGCGTCGACGACGACGCGCACGGTGGCCGAGGCGAACAGGGCACCATCGAGGACGGCACGGCCGACGAGCACGGCGACGGGCAGGCCCAGCGAGAGCGCGGCGAGGAACGCGAGACCCTGCACCGGCCATCCCAGGCCGCGCGTCCCTGCAGCCGGGCGACGAGGCAAGCGTGCGGCCTGCGCGTTCATGGGCCGGGGGGCAGGAAGCCGAGCTCGCCCAGCACGTCCTGGCCCTGACGACCCGCGAGCCAGGCGACGAACGCGCGTGCCTGCTCCGGGTCGGACGACCCCTTGAGGACGACGCCGCCGTATGTCGCCAGCACGTTCGCCGCGTCCGGGACCTCGATCGTTGCCACGTCCGACGAACCCTTGGCGTCGGTGACGTAGACGATCCCCGCATCGCCCTCGCCCAGCGCGACCTTCGTCACGATGGCCGAGACGTTGTCCTCCTTCGACGCCACGTTTGCCGCGTACCTCGCGGGAAAGTCGCGCGGATACCCGGACTCGCTCGCGAGGTTGTCGACCAGCTGCGCCGCGTACGTGGTGATCGGGACTGCGTCGCCTGCCGCGACGATCCTGACGCCGTCGCCGGCCAGATCGGCCGGGGTCTCGATCCCGGCCC
>DATFQL010000205.1:0-8275 GCA_035264305.1 Candidatus Limnocylindrales bacterium
GCCTCATCGAGCCGGGGCGCGTCCTCGCGCGAGCGAACGAGCTGCTCGTGCCCGAGATGCCGTCCAAGATGTTCGTGACCTGCCTGTACGGCGTCCTCGAGCCCGCCACGGGGCACTTCCGGTTCGCGAACGCCGGCCACAACCTCCCGTACGTCCGCACCGCAAACGGGGTGATCGAGCTCCGCGCGACCGGCATGCCGCTCGGCCTCCTCCCGGACGTGCGCTACGAGGAGACCGAGGGCACGATCGGGGCCGGGGAGACCGTGCTCCTCTACTCGGACGGCCTCGTCGAAGCGCACGGTCCGGGCCGCGAGATGTACGGCTTTCCGCGGCTCCGCGAGGCGATGGGCGGCCACGACGCGGGGTCGCAGCTGCTCGACCGGCTCCTCGACGAGCTGGGCGCCTTCACGGGCGCGGCCTGGGAGCAGGAGGACGACATCACGCTCGTCACCCTCCAGCGTTCGGCGGGCGCGGGCGACGACGCGTGGACCGGTGCCCGGCCGGAGATCCGGCTTACGAGGGACGCGCTCAATCAACCGACCGCGGACGCGTCGGCGGGCGAGCCGCTGCTCGCGTTCTCGGTCGAGGGCGCGATCGGGAACGAGCGCCAGGCGATGCAGCGCGTGGCGCAGGCGGTCGAGCCGCTCGGGCTCGAACCCGGGCGCCTCGAGCGTCTCAAGACGGCCGTTGCCGAGACGGTGATGAATGCGATCGAGTACGGATCGCAGGGTGATCCTGCGGTCCCAGTCGACGTCCGCGTCGACGCCGACGCGAACGAGATCCGTGTCCGCGTCACGGATCGCGCCCTGTCGGGACCCGTGCCCGACGTCGAGGCGCCGGACCTCGAGGCGAAGCTCGACGGACGCCAGAAGCCGCGCGGGTGGGGCCTGTTCCTCATCCGCCACATGGTCGACGGCATGGATGTCCACGCCGCCGACGGCCTGCAGACCGTGACGCTCACCATCGCCCGCCGGGGGCGCTGAGATGTCGACCGGCCCTGGCCCGAAGGAGGCCGAGATGAACGACAACCGGCTCAGCATCGAGGTCATCACCGCGCTCGCGGGCGAGGCCCGCCTGGCGTTGCGCGGCGACATCGACATCGCCGCCGACGACATCCTCTCGACGGCATACGCGGATGCGACGAGCGCAGGGGCGACCCGGATCCTCCTCGACTTCGGCGGCGTCGACTACATCAACTCCACCGGGATCGCGCTCATCGTCCGGCTCCTCGCCGAGGCGCGCCGCGATCACCGGGAGGTCGTCGCGCTCGGCCTGTCCGATCACTACCGCGAGATCTTCAGGATCACCAGGCTGTCCGATTACCTGACGATCGCGGACAGCCCGCCGCCGCCGGACACCATCCAGCCAACGACGAGCTCGATCCCCGAGGAGGCCGCCCGATGACCGACACCAGCGTGACCGTCGCCCGCATTGGCGGCGCCGCGATCCTCCGCATCCATGGCGAGATCACCGGCGGGTCGGAGGACGCACTCATGGCGGCCTACACCGAGGCGGGCGACGCGCGGTCGATCGTCCTCGACTTCGAGGGCCTCGAGTACATGAACTCGGGCGGGATCGGGCTTCTCGTGACGCTCCTCGTCCGCGCGCAGCGCGCCGGGCAGCGGCTGCTCGCGACGGGCCTGTCCGAGCACTACCGCCAGATCCTCTCGCTCACGCGCCTGGACGAGGCGATCGCCATCCACGACGACGAACGGGCCGCGCTCGCGGCCGCGACCGCCTGACCTCACGCGGCGACGCGCCGCCCGCCGATCTCCGCGGCACCCTGCCGCTCATCGCAGCCACCATCGGGAGTCCCAGATGACCACCCCTGAGCTCCGTACGCCCCGCGACGAGGAGTCGTGGGCCCAGCCCGTCGACCGGTTGAGCACGACGGCAACCGGCGCCGGCCGCGACACGGTCACCGGACGCCGGGTCGCAGGACCCGTCCAGGGGTTCGGGCAGATGTGGCAGAAGACGTTCGCGATCCGGGTGCCCGCAGACGAGCACCCGCCCGAGGCGGTCGTCGCGCACTGGAAGCAGGGCTTCCCGACGTTCTGGCCCGGCGGCGCCCGGTTCTACGCGCCGCTGTCCGGGATCGCGCCCGGCGAGGTCGCGCTGCTCGAGGTCTCCCCCGTGCCCGGGTCGCCGGTCAAGATGTCCACGGGCGTCATGGTGATCTACGCTGACCGGGAGTCGTTCACGTTCATGACGCCGGAGGGGCACGCCCTGAGCGCCTGGATCACGTTCTCCGCCTGGCGCGACGGCGACGAGACCGTCGCGCAGGCGCAGGCGCTCGAGCGCACGGCCGATCCGCTCATCGAGCTCTCGTACCTGTTCGGTGCGAACCGCGCGAACGACCGGTTCTGGGAGCAGACGCTCGCGAACCTCGCGCGTTCGCTGGGAGTCGCGGATCCGATCGTCGAGGTGCGCAAGGTATGCGTCGACCGGCGGCGGCAGTGGCGGTACGCGGGCAACGTCCGGCACTCGGCGGCGGTGAACATGGCCGTGGGGACCGTGACAGCACCCGTGCGGTGGTTCCGCCGGCGGCGATCCGCCTGACGCAGCATGAGTGACGGACGACTCGACGCGATCGTCGTCGGGGCGGGGCCGAACGGCCTCGCCGCGGCGATCGCGCTCGCCCGCGAGGGACATGCCGTCCGCGTCTACGAGGCCGCGGCCACGGTGGGTGGCGGCGCGCGATCCGCCGAGCTGACGCTGCCCGGCTTCGTGCACGACCCGTGCGCATCGGTGCATCCCCTGAGCCTCGCGTCGCCCTTCCTGCGCTCCCTCGATCTCGAACGGCACGGGCTCGAGTGGGTCCACCCCGACGCGCCGCTCGCGCATGCGCTGGCGCCCGACCGCACCGTGATGCTGCCTCGGTCGCTCGACGACCCGGCGCTGGACGAGGCGCTGGGCCGGGACGCCGGAGCCTGGCGTCGCCTGTTCGGGCCGCTCGCCGGCGAGTGGGACCGGCTCGTCCCGATGCTCCTGCGGCCCGTCCTCCGGCCACCGCGCCACCCCGTGCTCCTCGCGCGGTTCGGGCTCCCGGGGCTGCTGTCCGCGGTCGCGCTCGCGCGGCTCGCGTTTCGTGACCCCGCGGCACGAGCGTTGCTCGCGGGGATGAGCGCCCACTCGATGCTCTCCCTCCGTGCGCCGCTCAGCGGATCGTTCGCGCTCGTCCTCGGCCTGCTGGCGCACGGCGTCGGCTGGCCGGTGGCTCGTGGCGGCAGCGGCGCGATCGCGGCCGCGCTCGAGGCGGAGGCCCGGCGGCTCGGCGTGGAGCTGGTCACGGGGCACCGGGTCGACGCGCTGCGAGACCTCCCACCGGCGCGGGCCGTGCTGCTCGACCTCACGCCACGCCAGGTGCTCGCGCTCGCCGGTGATCGCTTGCCGGCGGGCTACCGGCGGCAGCTCGCGGGCTTCCGCTACGGCTCAGGGGTGTTCAAGATCGACTGGGCGCTCGCGGGACCGATCCCCTGGCGAGACCCCGCGACGGCGAAGGCTGGCACCGTCCACCTGGCGGGCACGATGCGCGAGATTGCTGCCTCCGAGGACGCCGTCGCGCGTGGCCGGCATGCCGAGCGACCCTTCGTGCTCCTTGCCCAGCCCACCGTCGCCGACCCGACGCGCGCTCCGGTGGGCAAGCATGTCGGGTGGGCGTACTGCCACGTCCCGAGCGGGTCGACCGCCGACATGACGGCGGCGATCGAGGACCAGGTCGAGCGACACGCGCCCGGGTTCCGCGACTGCATCCTCGGCCGGTCGACCAAGGACGCCGTCGCGATGGAGACATGGGACGCGAACTACGTCGGCGGGGACATCAACGGGGGCATCGCCGATTGGCGCCAGCTGCTGTTCCGCCCGGTCCCGCGCTGGAACCCGTACACCACGCCGGACCCGTCGCTGTTCCTGTGCTCGTCGTCGACGCCGCCGGGTGGCGGCGTCCACGGCATGTCGGGCGCGCTCGCGGCGCGGGCCGCGCACCGGTGGCTACGGCGATGACGCCTGCCACAGCCATGACGACGCCTCGCGCGGCCCGGCTCGCCCGGGTCCGCACGCTGCTCGCCGGCGTGCTCGCGCTGCCCGTCGTGCTCGCGACGGCCCGCCTGTCGGACGCCGGCGGCGTGCTGCTCCTGCTCTCGTACGGCGTCCCCGGCCTCGTGCTCGCTGTTCGCCGGCCCCGTCAGCCGATCGCGTGGCTGCTGCTGCTCATGGCGATCGGCCTCGGCCTCGGGACGGCGCGGGTCAGCGCGACGGTGGCCGAGCTCCTCGCCGGAACCGCGGACGCGCTCGGCGAGTTCACGGCGTGGGCGAACGGGACTGGGTGGGTCCTCGTCTTCGTCGGCCTGATCGGGATCGCGCTCGTGTTCCCCAGCGGAGCGTTCCCCACGGGACGCTGGGGGCGCGTCGGCCGGCTGCTGATCGCGACGACCCTCCCGGTGGTTGTGCTGCTGGTCGGAGGTCCGGTGATCAACGTGACGCTGCCCGGCTATGCGTCCGGCGTCGACGTCCCCAACCCGTATGCCCTGCCGTTCCTTGCCGGGGCCGGGATGCCGCCCGGGTTCACCACCCTGCTCTGGCTCGTGCTCCTCGTCCCGTCGCTGGTCGCCGGGATGTCGCTCGTGGCCCGATTCCGCGAGTCGACTGGCCAGGCGCGCCTCCAGTACCGGTGGCTGGCGTCGGCCCTCGCCCTCGTCGGGATCGGCAGTGTCGCCTGGGCCCTCGTGACCAACGTCCTGCGGCTCGACGTGCCGCTGCTGGCGGCCGGGATCGTGGGGCTCACGTACCCCGCAATCCCGATCGCGGTCGTGGTTGCCGTCCTGCGCTATCGGCTGTACGAGATCGACCGGCTGGTGAGCCGGACGCTGGGGTGGGCTCTCGCGACGGCGGCGGTGGTCGCCATGTTCGTCGTCGCGGTGCTGGGCCTCCAGGCCGCACTGGCGGGGATCACGCAGGGGGCGACCCTCGCCGTCGCGGCATCCACGCTGCTCGCGTTCGCCGCCTTCCAGCCGGTGCGCGCGCGGGTCCAGGCGTTCGTCGACCGCCGCTTCGACCGGCCGCGGCTCGAGGCCGAGCGGAGCCTCGCCGCGTACGGGGAGCGACTCCAGCACGAGGTGGACCTCGCGACGCTCACCCGGGACGTCGAGGGGACGGTCGCGGAGACGCTGCGGCCCACGGCCGCGACGCTGTGGATCCGCCCGGCGAGGCCGGGGCGGCCGTAACGGTCTGCGAACGCTCGTGGTGGATGCTCCGCCGAACGGATCAGTCGGAGGTTGCTCATGCGTCCCCTCGCCATGCTGTTCGCAATCGGCGCGTCCATCCTCGTCGCGGGGCTCGTCCTGCAGGTGTTCCTCGCGGGGCTCGGGGTGTTCGACGAGCCGTCGTTCTTCCTGACCCACCGCGACACCGGGTACATGCTCGAGCTGGTCGCGTTCGTCGTGTTCGTGCTCGCGGCGATCGCCCGCGCCGGCCGGCGCCAGATCGGGATCGCCGGGCTCATCGTGCTGCTGTTCCTCCTGCAGTCGGTGTTCGTCGCCCTGCGAACGACCGCGCCGGCCGTCGCCGCGCTCCACCCCGTGAACGGCTTCCTGATCGTGCTGCTCTCGATCGTCCTGACGCGGGACGCGTGGCGACTCGTCCGTGCCCGATCGGTCTCGCCGGCCGTCGTCTCGCCGACGAGCTCCCCCGCCTGACGCTCAGCTGACGCAGAACTCGTTGCCCTCCGGGTCCGCGAGCACCGTCCAGGTCAGCTGGCCGAGCGAGCGCTGGGCGATGAAGCTCGCCCCGATCCCGATCAGCCGCTCCACCTCCGCGGCCATGTCCTCGGAACGGAAGTCGAGGTGGACGCGGTTCTTCGTCCGCTTCGGCTCCGGAACCTTCTGGAACAGGATCGGAACCTGTCCGATCTCGCGCTCGCTGGGTCCGAGCGCGACGTACTGCTCGTTCACGTCGTGCCGCTCGTAGTCGAGCGCGCGCTGCCAGAAGTCCACGACCGCCCCGTGCTCGGCGCAGTCGATGACCACCTCGCCCACGCGCAGGCTCATCCGCTCCTCCTCGATCGTTCGTCCCCTCTACCGGTCGGCCCACCCCGGGGTTCCGCCGACCCGGCTCAGCGCCAGGCGGGTCGCGCCTCGTCGGGATAGAGGCGGACGCGCCGGTACGGCTCCCGGCCGCGGGACCGCGAGACGATGTTCGCCCTCTCGGCCATCTGGTGCTGCAGCCGCCGGATGTAGGCGTTCTGGGGCGACAGCTCGACCGGCTCCTGCTCCTTGATCACGACCCGGATCGCCTGCTCGGTCTCCGACATCGCCGCCTCACGCGGGTCCACCTCGAGGGAGAAGATCGACGTCAGTGACGCCTGCATCTGCGCGATCGTGTTGGCCTTGAGGACGTAGATCGGCAGCCCGCGGTCCTCGACCTCGCGCAGCGCCGGCGGCTTCTGGCGGTACTCGGACCGGAGCGTCATCGCCACGTCGGCCTCGTCGGGCTCGCGGGCGATGATCACGGGCAGCTGCAGGTCCTTGATCGCCTGCTCCAGCCGCTTGCGGGATACGCCATGCGGGAAGACCCGGAGGGTCGGGAGCGAGCCCTCCTCGACGGTCCGTGCCGCCGCGCCGAACCCCTCCTCGTCATCGCCGTCGAGCTCGTCCTCGCCGGGGACCATCGCGGCGATCCGTTCCTCCTCGGCCGCCTCGAGCTCGGCCGCGTTGACGGGGCGGGTGCCCTCGTCCTCGCGCAGCGCGTTCAGCGCGCGGCTCGCCTCGTCACGCCAGGCCTGTTGCCGCTGGAGCTCCCGGGCGTCGCGTGCCCGGACCTCGAGCGCGGCCGCGGCGGCACCCTCGGCTCGCTCGAGCGGGCCCCGATCCGCGATCTCACCCGCGACGAACGGGGCGTTGGGGGGAACGGCAAACCGTTCCCCCGGGATCACCGCCGACGAGCCCGATCGGTCGCCCTCCCGGGCAGGCGCCCCACGCTCGGAGCCCCGCTCCGATCCTCGCGCGGCGCCGCGCCATCCGCCTGACGCCCCCGGGCGGTACCCGGGTCGGGCGGGCATGCGGTCCTCGCCTGCATAGCCGCCGGTCCGGTACCCGCCGGCGCCGCGCCAGCCCGGGTCGCGACCCCAGGCGCCGGCACCGGCTCCGGTCAGGCCGCTGAACCGGTCGCCGCCGGCCGCCTCGCGTGCGGACGGCCTGGGCCGCGACTGGGAGCGATGCACGCCCTCCTCGTCGCGCCACCGGAGCTCGGGCGCGACGGGCTCGCCGAGCAGCAGCGCGTCGACCGTCTGGGCGACGTCGCTGTGGACGAGCACCCGCTCCCGATCCTGGATCTCGACGATCACGTCGAACGTCGGCGGCGCCTTCCGCTCGAGCACGCTCTTCTGCGAGCGGCGTCGACGTGCCTCCTCGTCGCCGAGGGTGACGCTCTGGATGCCGCCGATGAGGTCCGACAGCGTCGGGTTGAGCATGAGGTTGTCCAGGTTGTTCCCGTGCGCCGTGCCGATGAGCTGGACGCCGCGCTCGGCGATCGTGCGCGCGGCCTGCGCCTCGAGCTCGGTCCCGATCTCGTCGATCACGATGACCTGCGGCATGTGGTTCTCGACCGCCTCGATCATCACCTCGTGCTGGAGGCTCGGGGTGCGGACCTGCATCCGGCGCGCCTTGCCGATGGCCGGGTGCGGGATGTCCCCGTCGCCCGCGATCTCGTTCGACGTGTCGACGACGACGACGCGCTTGCGCTGCTCGTCCGCGAGGACGCGCGCGGCCTCGCGGAGCATCGTCGTCTTGCCGATGCCCGGACGACCCATGATCAGGATCGACTTCCCGGTCTCGATGAAGTCCGCGATGATCTCGATCGTCCCGTACACCGCGCGCCCGATGCGGCACGTCAGGCCGACGACCTTGCCATTGCGGTTCCGGATGGCGCTGATCCGGTGGAGCGTCCGTTCGATGCCCGCGCGGTTGTCGTCGCCGAACGAGCCGATGTGCTCGACGACGTACTGCAGGTCGGCCTCGACGATCTCCCGCTCGAGGAGCGTCACCTCCCGGTCCGGGTAGCGCGCCTCGGGTCGACGGCCGAGGTCGAGGACGACCTCGATCAGCGACTCCCGGTCGGGGAGGGCATGGAGCGCCTCCACGATCTCCGGCGGCAGGGCCGCGAGGAGCACGCTCAGGTCGTCGGGGGTGTCGCGCTGCCGATCCTGGGATCCCACGCTGGCTGTTCCTCCGTGCATCCGCTCAGCGAACGCCTGCCGGCACGAGGCGCGGCTCGGCGACGC
>DATFQL010000206.1:0-3158 GCA_035264305.1 Candidatus Limnocylindrales bacterium
CTCGACGACGCGACCGTCGACCTCGTCCTCGAGACGGTCCACCGTCCGATCCTTGCCGAGCTGGCGCGCCGCGGCACGCCGTTCCGTGGCTTCCTCTACGCGGGGCTCATGCTCACGCCGGACGGGCCGACCGTCCTCGAGTGCAACGTCCGGCTCGGAGATCCGGAGGCCCAGGTGATCCTCCCGCGCGTGGCGGGCGCGATCGGTCCGCTGCTCCTCGCGGCGGCCCGAGGCCGGCTCCCGGTCGCCATGCCCACGCGGGTTCCGGCGCTGCCCGTCGCGTCGGTGGGCGTCGTCCTGGCGGCCAGGGGCTATCCGGGTGACCCCGCGCGCGGTGATTCGATCTCCGGCCTCGAGGAGGCGGCCGCGGCGGGCGCACTCGTGTTCCACGCCGGGACGGTCGGTCGTCCGGCGCCATCCGGCGGCTTCGGGACCGACGGCGGCTTCGGGACCAACGGCGGCCGGGTGATCACCGTGGTCGGCCGCGGGCCCGACCTGGCGGCGGCGAGGGAGGTCGCGGAGCGTGCGGCTGACGCCATCGCCTGGGACGGCATGCAGCGACGGCGGGACATCGCGCTGGAGCTGCCCGCAGCCGCCGGCGTCGCCGGAGCGCCCGCGTGATCCGCCGCTACACGTTGCCCGAGATGGGCGCCCTGTGGTCGGACGAGGCGCGATTCGAGCGGATGCTCGAGGTCGAGCTCGCCGTCTGTCGCGTGGAGACGCGGCGGGGGCTGGTGCCCGCCGATGCCCTCGCCGCGATCGAGGCCCGGGCACGGGTCGACGTCGAACGGATCGCCGAGATCGAGGCGACCACCGATCACGATGTGATCGCGTTCGTCAGCCAGGTCGCCGAGACGGTCGGACCGGAGGGGCGGTACCTGCACCTCGGCCTCACGAGCAGCGACGTGGTCGACACGGCCCTCGCGCTGCAGCTCAGGGCCGCCGGGGAGCGGCTGCTCGGCGGCGCCGACCGCCTGACGGCGACCCTCATCGCCCGGGCGCGCTCCGAGGCCGGCACGGTGATGATGGGCCGGACGCACTCCGTCCACGCCGAGCCGACGACGTTCGGGCTCAAGTGCGCCGGCTGGGCATTCGAGGTCGCCCGCGGCCGGGAACGCCTCGCGGCGGCGACCGCGGAGATCGGAACCGGCAAGATCAGCGGCCCCGTCGGCACGTACAGCCATCTGGACCCCGACCTCGAGACCGAGGTCCTCGCGGATCTCGGGCTGCGCGTCGATCCCGTCAGCACCCAGATCGTGCAGCGCGACCGCCACGCGGCGTTCCTCGCGGCGATCGCGATCCTCGGCGGGTCGCTGGAACGCCTCGCCACCGAGATCCGCAACCTCCAGCACACGGAGATCGCGGAAGTCATGGAGCCCTTCAAGCAGGGCCAGAAGGGATCGTCGGCGATGCCGCACAAGCGGAATCCGATCCTGTCCGAGCGGATCGCCGGCCTCGCCCGGCTGCTCCGCGGCTACGCGCACGCGGCGCTCGAAAATCAGCCCCTGTGGCACGAACGGGACATCAGCCACAGCTCGGCGGAGCGGGTGATCCTTCCCGACGCGACGATCCTGCTCGACTACATGCTCGCGAAGACGACCGGCCTCGTCGAGGGGCTCGTCGTGCGGCCCGAGCGGATGCGCGAGAACATCGAGCGTGGCCTCGGGCTGCACGCGAGCTCGCGCGTGCTGCTCGCGCTCGTCGAGCAGGGCGGGCTGACACGCGAGGAGGCGTACGCGATCGTCCAGCGCAACGCGCTTCGCGCCGCCGATGAGCGCGTCGGCCTCCGCGGCCTGCTCGCGACGGACCCGCTCGTCGCCCAGAAGCTGCCCCTCGCCGCGCTGGACGGCTGCTTCGACGACGCGGCGGTCCTCCGGCACGTCCCGGCGATCATCGCCCGGCTCGACGGGCTCGAAGCGGCGCTCGACGCACGGGCCCGGACCGGCTCGACGAAGGAGGCCGCCGGTGCCGCTGGCTGAGGCGTTCGTCCGCGCGGGGAAGGTCCGCGACCTCTACCGACTGGACGACGACAGGCTCCTCCTGGTCGCGTCCGACCGGCTGTCGGCGTTCGATGTCGTCCTGCCCACGGCTATCCCCGACAAGGGCCGGGTGCTGACCGGCCTGTCACGCCACTGGTTCCAGCAGACCGCGCACCTCGTGCCGAACCACCTGCTGTCGGTGGACCCCCTCGACGTGCCGGCGAGCCTCTCCGGCGGCGACCGGGCCGCCCTTCGCGAGCTGGAGGGCCGGATGATGATTGGCCGCCGGGCCGAGGTGCTGCCGGTCGAGTGCGTCGTCCGCGGATACCTCTCGGGCTCAGGGTGGAAGGAGTATCGCGAGCAAGGGTCCGTCTGTGGGATCCCGCTTCCGCCCGGCCTGCGCGAGTCGGACCAGCTCCCGGCACCGGTCTTCACCCCGGCATTCAAGGCGCCAAACGGCGAGCACGACGAGAACATCACCTTCGACCGCGTCGTCGAGCTCGTGGGCGACGAACACGCCGAGGCGCTGCGGCGGCTGTCGATCCGTCTGTACGAGTTCGGCTTCTCGGTGTCCGCGGCGGCCGGGATCATCCTCGCCGACACGAAGTTCGAGTTCGGTGTGCTCCCGGGCGGCGATCTCATCCTTATCGACGAGGTCATGACCCCCGACAGCTCGCGATTCTGGGAGGCCGACGCGTACGAGCCCGGCCGGCCGCAGGCGAGCTACGACAAGCAGTTCGTCCGCGACTGGCTCGAGACGCAGCCATGGCCGAAGACCGAGCCCGGCCCGGCCCTCCCGGCCGAGGTCGTCGACGGCACCCGCCGGCGCTACGTCGAGGCCTACGAACGGATCACCGGCGCAAGCTTCGCCCGCTATCTCCAGGAGGACGTGATCGCCCGATGAGCGAGCCGACCCGCCGCTACCGCTTCGCGGTCAACGTCACCCCCAAGCCGGGCATCCTCGACCCGCAGGGCAAGGCCGTCGAGCGGAGCCTGCCGCACCTCGGGATCGCCGGCGTGTCCGGCGTGCGAGTCGGCCGTCGGGTCGAGCTCCTCGTCGCCGCCCCGGACGCCGCGACCGCGCGCGCGGTCGTGGACCGGCTCGCGGGGGAGCTCCTGTCGAACCCGCTGATGGAGCAGCACGAGGTCGAGGCGCTGGGCGAGGCGGACGAGACGGTC
>DATFQL010000207.1:0-2354 GCA_035264305.1 Candidatus Limnocylindrales bacterium
CCCCAGGACGCCGGTCAGGTCGCCGGTGGCGTAGACCCCGGCCCAGCCGCCGACGGCGTACACGCCCGCTCCATCCGGCGAGAGGCCGACGACGCCTGTCGAGTTCGGCGAGAGGTTCGCGAACCCGAACACCCCCGTCTCGTCTGTGTTGATCCAGCTCCCAGCGGCGTCCCCGGCAACGCCGATCACGCCCGTCCTGTGCGACTCGACGTTGAAGTCAGCGGTCGGTGCGGTGTCGGTGGATTCGCCTCGCACGCCGGTCCCGGAACCGATCGTCGCGCGGAAGGCGTTCGCGTCTGCTGTCGACTTCGAGATCGATGTCTCGGCGTCGGCGCTGTTGGCCCCGCCCAGGATCGCGTTGCCGCCGGTCGCCGCACTGACGGTGAGCGGCTTGGCGACGGTGGACGCCGCGATCGCGGCCGCTCCGCCGATCGCCGCGCCGAGGACGGCACGGCGGCTGCGGCGAACGGTGGTGTCGATCTCCACGAGGCTCTCCCCTCATCGGGGTCAGCCTGGTGCTGCCCCTCTTGGCGCATCGTCGCACGCGCACGATCGCCGCCGCAGGGCGGGCCATGCGCCGTGTCAGCCCCGCGTTCGGCGCTTCGCCTCGCGCAGGCGGGAAAGCGTGTCCTGGTCGTCCCTCGAACTCCCATCCGTGACGGACGGCGGCGCAGCGGTCGGCGGCGCCGGCGGTGCCACTGCCTTCGAGACGACGGGCGGTGGCGGCGGAGCGGTCGAAGCCGCCGCGGATGGGGCGGGTTGCGACGGCGGGGCCGGCGCTCGCGACGGGTCCGGCGCGACCGGCGCGACGGGCGACACCGGCGCGGGCGATGGTGACGGCTCCGTCGCGGACGCTTGCGCCGGGCCCGGCCCGGCCGACGACGCCGGCGGTACGGGTGTCACGCCGTGGGCGGGAGCCGCCGACGCCTCGCGCATCAGGGCAGCACGGGCGCCTGCGGCACCGGCCCGCCCACGTGCCGCGAACAGGTCCTCCGTCTGCTCGGACCTGCGGGCGACGCGTCGTCCACGCACCCGGTCGCCGACCCAGCGTCTGCCGTCTGCCAGCTCGCGCCGCCCGAGGGACACGCGCCGGAGGGCGACGTCGAGCGGCCACAGGAGAAGTGCGAGGACGAGCAGCCACGGCCACAGCTCGGTGAACCGGCTCGTCGCCTGGAGGTCGTGGACCCAGGCATCGGCCGGAGCCTCCAGCGCCCGCCCCCCCGTGGCGTCACGCATCGCTGCGAGCAGGGGCTCGTTGGCGCCGAGGAGCCGGTACTCCGCGGCGGTCGGCGCCACGAGCCCGAGCGTCCGCCCGAGCGACGGCGACCCGGCCTTCGTCTGGGTGACGCGGACGGCGTACGCCCCGCTGTCGAGGGACGCGAGCGGTGCCTCGTACACGCCCGGTGCGACCTGGCTCAGGTCGACGTTCGCCGGCGCGAGGTCGGGCCCGATCAAGGCGACCTGCGTCCGGTAGAAGTCGCGAGCGGACCCGTCGTCCTCCACGCTCTCCACCCGCAGATACGTGCGCCCGCCGCGATCCTCGAACGACGCCTCGATCCCCCCGCTCTCCTCGCCGGGGAACGTCCATCCGACCATCTGGCTGAAGAACGTCGAGAAGCCGTTCCAGCCGATCCAGCTCTTCGCCCAGCGGCCCGTGCTGTCGGAGGTCCACGCCACGGACCGGCCGAGCCCGTACTGCCATTGCGCGAGCAGGGGGTCGTCGCGCGCGGTCACGAGGACGGTCTGGGCCGCGGCCTTCGCCGTCGTGCCGTTGTAGCCGAGCAGGCTCGGGAACCCGCCCTCGATCCCGCGGAGGATCGGAGAGGACGAGGTCAGGATCGGGAAGAACTGCTCCTCGACGATCTGCTGCCCCGAGACCTGCTGGGTCTCCTTGAGAAAGATGTCGGGGATCGATGACGGGTTCACGGCGTCGTAGTAGCGGCCCCCGCCCTGCTGGGCAAGCTTCCGCAGCAGCTGGACCTCGTTGGCGCCACCGCCCGCGCCCACCGCGGACAGCGTGATCCCGGCGTCCTTCATGTCCGCGATGATCTGGTCGTACTGGCCGCTGCTCGACCAGCCGTCCGTGAGCAGGATGATGTGGCGTCGCGTCGCCTTCGCGTTCTTGAGCGACTCCACCGCCTGGTCGAGCCCGGCGAAGATGTTCGTCGTGCCGTCGGGCGTGATCGCGTTGAGCTGCGACTGGAGGTCGGTGACCCCGCCGAGCGGTGCGGTCTGTACGACCCAGTGGGCCGACGAGTCGAACGCGACCACGCCGAACTCGTCCTGCGCCGTCAGCGCCGCGGCGGCGCGCAGGATCGCCTCCTTGCCGATGTCGGTCTTCTTGACGCCCTGGA
>DATFQL010000208.1:0-3438 GCA_035264305.1 Candidatus Limnocylindrales bacterium
GCGGAAAGGCAGGACGAGGTGCGGGACGCGCTCGTGGCCGCCGCGTCCGAGCTGCGCGTCGGCCCCGGCGCCGACGAGGGGACGGACGTGTGCCCGCTGGTCGCGCCCGAGGCGCGGGAGCGGATCGCGGACGCGCTCGAGCGTGCCGAGGCCGGCGGTGCCGACGTGCTGCTCGACGGGCGCGGGGCGGAACCCGGGCCCGCGGGGACTGTCCTCGGGCCGACGATCGTCGACGGCGCCGACCGCGAGTCGGAGCTCGCTCGCGAGGAGCTGTTCGGGCCGCTCTTGACCCTGGTCAGGGCCCGCGACCTTGACGATGCGCTCGAGTTCGTGAACGGGTCGCGCTACGGCAATGCCGGGTCGATCTTCACGACCTCGGGTGGTGCCGCCCGCGAGTACCGCTACGGCGTCGAGGCCGGGATGATCGGCGTCAACGTCGGCGTCGCGGCGCCGGTCGCGTGGTTCCCGTTCTCCGGGTGGAAGGACTCGCTCGACGGCGACCTGCACGCAAACGGGGCGGACGCGGTCGAGTTCTACACGCGCAAGAAGGTCGTCACCTCACGATGGCACTGAGGCAGGCCGAGGGCTCCGCGGGCGCGCCGTGGGAGCGACCCCTGGCCGGGACCCTCGATCGGCTGGTCGTCGAGTCGGAGCTCCTTGCGGATAACCCGCTCGGCGATCCGCAGCAGCGTCCGCTCTACGTGTACAGGCCGCCCGGAGTCGACCTGGACCACCCGCGGCCGCTGCCGAGCATCTACGTGATCCAGGGCTATACCGGGCAACTCGACATGTGGGCGAACCGGACCGCGTTCGAGCCGACCATGTTCGAGCGTCTCGACGCGATGTTCGCCGCCGGCGAGTGCCCGGACGGAATCGTCGTGTTCGTCGACGCCTGGACCTCCTACGGCGGCTCGCAATTCGTCGATTCGAGCTCGACCGGTCCCTACCAGTCCTACCTGTGCGACGAGGTTGTCCCGTTCGTCGACGAGCGCTACCCGACCGCGGCCGATCGGGACCGGCGTGGGATCGCGGGCAAGTCCTCGGGCGGCTACGGGGCCATGGTCGTACCGATGATGCGGCCCGACGTCTTCAGCGCGCTCGCCTCGCACGCCGGCGACGCGCTCTTCGAGGCCTCCTACCTCACCAGCATCCCCAGGACGGTGCGCACGCTGCGCGACGAGTTCGAGGGCTCCTACGACGTCTTCTTCGAGCGCTTCGCGGAGGCGGATCCCAAGCCGTTCGAGAAGTTCGGCGAGCCGATCATGTGGTACGGCTGCGCGGCGTCCTACTCACCGGATCCCGACCGGCCGGGAAAGGCGCTCCTTCCGTTCGACATCGAGACGGCCAGGCTCGTCGAGGACGTGTGGGAGCGGTGGCTCGAGCTCGATCCGGTGCGCATGGCGCCCCGGCATGCAGATGAGCTTCGCGGCATGCGGCGGATCTACCTCGACGCGGGCAAGAAGGACGAGTACTTCCTGGACCTGGGAGCAATGGCGTTCGCCCGCGAGCTCGACGCGCTCGACGTCGAGTACTCGCTTGATCTCTTCGACGGCAAGCACGGCGGGCTGACCTACCGATATCCCGGGGCGATCCGCGAGCTGATCATCGCGCTCGGCGACTAGGCGGAACTTGCGCCCGGTGCCGATTGCCTTACGAGGCACCCAGGGCAGGGTCGATACGCGTTCAGACGACGAGAGAAGGATTCGCCACGCATTACGTGGTGAATCCTCCTCTCGACTGGCGGAGTGTCTTCGTCCCTCCCCTCGTTGCCCTCCCAGAGACGCCTGACTTGCCGGCCCGCCCGGGCGGTGCAACGACCTGCCGCGGGGTCAGCGGCCGATGTGGATGCCGATGCGCTCCGGAACGCCGGCCACGAACCGGGTGAGGGGGTCCGGACGTCGCCCCTCCTCCTCCAGCCGCTCCCGGCGAAGCAGCGCGGCGCGCACGACGGTCCCGCCCGCGTAGCGGAACGGCTCGGGCGGGACTCGGATCGGCGACGGCTCGACGAGCGCCAGCCGCGTGTGCTCGTCGCGCCGATCGAGCGCCATGGACGCCAGCGTCCGGCCGACGAGTCGCGAGGGCCCCACGCCGTTGCCCGTGTAGCCGAAGGCGTAATGGGCGCGCTCGCCCGGATGGCTCCCGATGACGGGCAGATGCGTCGGCGAGACATCGATCGGCCCACCCCACGCGTGCTCGATCCGGCGCCCGCGCAGCGACGGGAAGACGCGAACCAGCCGGCGCTCCACCTCGGCGGCGACGCCGCGGTCGACCTCGGCCCTGCCGTTGAGGCGCGCGCCCGGAACGAGCCGGCCTCCGCCCCACCCGAACGCGATGCGCCCGTCCGGGGTGGTGCGGAAGTACTGGACCATCGCGCGGGAATCGGTGATGCATTCGCCGCCGGACCAGCCGATCCCCTCCAGCACATCGGGCACGGGCTCGGTGATGACCATGTGGCTGGACGCCACGGTCAGGCGACGGCGGAGCAGAGGGTGCGCGGCCAGACGCCCGCCGGCGGCCAGTACTGCTGCTGCCGCGCGCACCCGCCCGTCGGCGGTCTCGATCTGGACCTCGCCGGGGCGGGATCGGAGCCGCCGCGCCCGCGAGTCCTCGAACATGAGAACGCCCCGGTCGATCAGGCGGTCGCGGAGACCCTGCGCGAGTCGCGCCGGCTGCACCGTCGCCGCGGCCGGGTAGTACGCGCCGTGTCGAAAGAGCGGCGATTGGCAGCGTCCACGAACCTCACTTCGGGTCTGGGCGATGCAGGTCTCGGGCACGCCGAGATCTGCCGCCGCCCGCACCGCAGCATGCGGTGTGTGGTCGTGCGCCGGCGCGGTCGACACCTGGAGATAGCCGCCGCGCCGGTACCACGCATCCACACCGAGGTCGCGGCACCAGTCTCCGATCCCGTCGACCGCAGCCTCGCTTGCCCGCCCGATCGCCAAGGCGTCATCGGCGCCAAACCGCTTGTGAAGCGTCGAGAGGCTGATCCACATCGAGTCCACGAAGCCTCCGTTTCGCCCGCTTGGCCCCGTGCCGCAGCGCTCGGCCTCCAGTAGGGCCACGCGCGCCTCCGGCTCGAGCTCGTTGATGAACCAGGCCGTCCACATTCCGGTGTAGCCGCCGCCGACGACCACGATGTCGGCATCGACGTCGCCCTCCAGTGGGGGCCGTGGATCCGGGAGTCCCGCCTCTTCGAGCCACCAGCCGTAGCGGGTGTGCTTATCCGCCATTGGGTCAGTTTGACGGGACGGGGAAGGGCAAGTGGAGGCGGGCGGTCAGGTCATCCCGGCCGGCAAACAGGGCCGGTGTGGACGGTTTGTTTCGCTATGCGAAACAAACCGGCCACGCGCAGCCCGTTAGTCAGTCGCCGGGCGGGGGTCTGCGGGCGCGCGTGGCTCCGCCGCCGCCCGAGCCTCGTGCAGCTCCATCAGCTCGCGC
>DATFQL010000209.1:0-3041 GCA_035264305.1 Candidatus Limnocylindrales bacterium
CTTCCGGCGGGTCACGTTCCCGCTCGCCCTGCCCGGCGTGTTCGCAGGCTCGCTGCTGTACGCCGGCATCGCGACCGTGCTCGCGCTGGTCATCGCCTACCCGCTGGCGTACGCGATCGCGTTCAAGTCCGGGCGCTGGAAGAACATCCTGCTCGTGCTCGTGATCGCGCCGTTCTTCACGAGCTTCCTCATCCGCACGATCAGCTGGAAGATCCTGCTGGGCGACGAGGGACCGCTGCTCGGGCCGCTCAAGCACACGCTCGGCATCCTGCCCGGGACGTTCACCCTCCTCGGGACGCCGGTGGCGCAGGTCGCGGGGCTCACCTACAACTTCCTGCCGTTCATGATCCTGCCGCTGTATGTCGCGCTCGAGAAGATCGACCCGCGGCTCATCGAGGCGGCCGCCGACCTGTACGCCGGGCGCTGGGAAGCCTTCCGGCGGGTCACGTTCCCGCTCGCCCTGCCCGGCGTGTTCGCAGGCTCGCTGCTGACGTTCATCCCGGCGATGGGCGACTACATCAACGCAGAGCTCCTTGGAAACCCGCAGACGCGGATGATCGGCAACGTCATCCAGAACCGGCTGCTCATCCAGAACGATTATCCCGTCGGCTCGGCACTCTCGTTCATCCTCATGGGGGCGATCGTCGTCGCGGTCGCCGTGTATGCACGCGCGATCGGCACCGAGGAGCTGACGGGCTGATGGCCACCGCCTCGACCTCGACGACGGCAGCCGCCGCAGCCGAGGAAGCAGCCGTCCTCCGGCCATCGCAGCCGCTGTGGCGGCGGATCGACCGCTACCTCCTCCCCGCGTTCACGGTGCTCGCGATCGGATATCTCCTGGTGCCGATCGCCGTGATGATCGTGTTCTCGTTCAACAAGCCCGCGGGCAAGTTCAACTACGCCTGGAACGAGTTCTCGCTCGATGGGTGGATGCACCCGTTCGCGTGGCCGGGACTCGGCAACGCCGTCGTGACGACCCTGACCGTTGCCGTGGTCGCGACGGTGATCGCGACGATCCTCGGGACGATGATCGGGCTCGCCCTCACGCGCTACCGGTTCCGCGGCCGGGGCACCCTCAACGGCTTCATCTTCCTCCCGATGGCCACGCCCGAGATCGTCATGGGCGCCAGCCTGCTGACCCTGTTCGTGGCGACCGCACTGCCACCGGTCGCGGGCTCCGTCCCCCTGCTCTACCCGACCGGGTTCCACACGATCGTCATCGCCCACATCATGTTCTGCATCTCATTCGTGGTCGTGACCGTCAAGGCGCGCCTGGCCGGGTTCGACCGGCGGCTGGAGGAGGCCGCGATGGACCTCGGCGCCGACGAGCTCACGACGTTCTGGAAGGTCACGTTCCCGCTGATCTTCCCCGGGATCCTGGCGGCGGCGCTGCTCGCGTTCAGCCTGTCGATCGATGACTTCGTGGTGACGAACTTCGTGTCGGGGACGTCCAACACGTTCCCCATCTGGGTGTACTCGATCCAGCGCAACGCGCTCCCGGTGCAGATCAACGTCGTGGGCTCGATCGTGTTCCTCGGTGCCGTCGGCCTGGTCCTGCTGTCGTCGCTCCGCTCGGGCGGCATCCCCCGGCTCCGCTGAGCCCGAGAGCGGCTGCCGCCGCGGCGGCCGAAGGAGTTCCGATGGTCGACACGGCCCCCGTCCCGGGCGCGACGCCCGCTCCCCTGCCCGATCGATCCGTGGTGCCCGCGGTGTGGAGCCGGATCACCGACCTCGTCGTGGATCACGGCGAGGGGTCGTGGCTCGTAACCCCCGAGGGCGACCGGTACCTCGACTACACCTCGGGCATCGGCGTGACGAACACGGGCCACGCCCACCCGCGGGTCGTCGCAGCGATCCAGGCACAGGCGGCAAAGCTCCTCCACGGCCAGCAGAACATCGTCTACCACGAGCCGGGACTGCGGCTGTACGAACGCCTGGCGGCCCTGCTCCCGCACGGCCCCTGGTCGGCGTTCCTCGCGAACAGCGGCGCCGAGGCCGTCGAGGCCGCCGTCAAGCTCGCGCGGGTGGCGACCGGGCGCCCCGCGATCATCGCCTTCCGGTACGGATTCCACGGCCGCACCGGGCAGGCGATGGCGCTGACCGCGGCGAAGGACGTCTACCGCGGAGCATTCGAGCCGCTCCCCGGGTCCGTGTACCACGCGGCCTACCCGTACTGCTATCGAGCGCCCGGCGGAGCCCACGATCCGGCGGCATGCACGTGCGACTGGGAGGCACAGCTGGACCTGCTGTTCCACCAGCTCGTCTACCCGGACAAGGTTGCCGCGATCGTGGTGGAGCCGGTCATCGGCGAGGGCGGCTACCTCGTGCCGCCGCCGTCGTTCCTGCCGCGGCTCCGCGAGATCACCCGGCAGCACGGGATCCTGCTCGTCGCGGACGAGGTGCAGACGGGCTTCGCGCGGACCGGCGAGCTGTTCGCCGTTCGTCACTGGGACGTCGACCCCGACATCCTGGTCATGGCCAAGGGCATCGCGTCCGGCATGCCGCTGTCCGGGATCCTCGCCAAGCGCGACCTCATGGACCGCCTGCCCCCGGGGTCGCACGGCGGCACGTACGGCGGCAACGCGGTGTCGTGCGCGGCCGCGAATGCGACCCTCGACGTGATCGAGGACGAAGATCTGGTGGGCAACGCGCGCGATCTCGGCGCCCGCTTCCTGGCCGGGCTGCGGGCGCTCGCGGCGAGGCACCGGTCGATCGGTGATGTTCGCGGCCTGGGCCTGATGCTCGCGCTCGAGTTCGTGCAACCGGGCGAGGGCGACGGGCGGGTGCCCGACCCCGCGCTCACGAAACGCGTGCAGGCGGCGTGCTACGAGCGCGGCCTGCTGCTGCTCACCGCGGGCACCTACGTCAACGTGATCCGGATCATCCCGCCGCTCGTCACGACCGCCGACGAGGTCGACCAGGCGCTCGCGATCATCTCGGAGGCGCTGGACGCCGCGGGGGCCTAGTCCTTGGTCGCGTGACCCGCTCGCGCGCCGGTCTAGGACGACGCGGGTGCCGCGGATCCGCTCGGTGGCAGCGAC
>DATFQL010000210.1:0-12578 GCA_035264305.1 Candidatus Limnocylindrales bacterium
GCGTTCCTTGCCCGACAGCTCCAGGGCGACCGGGTCCTCCTGCTCATGACGTTCCGCGCCGACGAGCTCCATCGCCGACACCCGCTCCTGCCGTGGATCGCGGAGCTCGAGCGGGGCGGCCGCGTCGACCGAATCTCCCTGGCACGGCTCGAGGAGGCCCAGACGGCGGAGCTCCTCGCGGCCATCCTCGGCGAACCGCCCACGCCGACCCTGGTCGAGCGTGTCCACCGCCGGTCCGACGGCAACCCGTTCTTCGTCGAGGAGCTCCTGGGCGCGGGCGTGAAGTCGGCCTCGGGCCCGATCCCGCCGACGCTTCGCGAGGTGCTCCTCACCCGGATCGTCGCGCTGCCCGACGCGGCGCAGCTCGTCGTCCACGTCGCGGCGGTCGCGGGGCGACGCGTCGACCACGACCTGCTGGCCCAGGTAGCGGGCTCCGACGATGGCACGCTCATCGAGGGGCTGCGCGGCGCGGTCGGCGGGAACGTCCTCGTCACGTCCGCGGGCGGAGGCGACGCGTTCGAGGGCGACTACGCGTTCCGGCATGCGCTCCTGCAGGAGGCCGCATACGACGACCTCCTGCCCGGGGAACGGCAGCGGCTCCACCGCGCGTTCGCCGAGGCGCTTGCGGCCCGCGGCCCCGGATCCGGGGCGCCGGCAGCAGGCCACTGGGCCGAGCTCGCGTGGCACTGGTCGGCCGCCCGCGATGTTCGCCGCTCGTTCGAGGCATCCGTCCGCGCGACGGAGGCGGCAACCCGCGCCTATGCGTTTGCCGACGCCCAGCGTCACGGCGAGCGCGCGCTCGAGCAGTGGCCGGCCGTGGAGGACGCGGCGGACGTGGCAGGCATGGACCGGGCGGGACTCCTCGACGAAGTCGCACAGGCGGCCTGGCTCGCGAGCGACAGCCGGCGCGCGGTCGCGCTCCGCCGGGACGCCATCGCCGAGCTCGCCGGTGGCGACCCCGTGCGCCAGGGCATCGCGCAGGAGCGACTCGGGCGGGCGCTGTGGTATCACGGCGATACCGCTGCAGCCCTCGCCGCGCACGAGACGGCGATCGGGCTCATCCCCGACGACCCGCCGACGCCCGAGCTCGCGCGGGTGCTGGCCGGGTACGGGCAGATCCTGATGCTCGTGGACCACTGGACCGAGGCGACCGAGGTCCTGTCACGCGCGGTCGATCTCGCCCGGCGGACCGGCGCGCGACAGGCGGAGGGCCACGCGCGGAACTCGCTCGGCCTGTGCCTCGCGGTGGGTGGCCGGTACCGCGAGGGGTACGCGTCGCTGGAGACGGCCCTGCGCATCGCGCACGAGATCGGCAGCCCGGACGACATCGGCCGGGCGTACGTCAACCTGAGCGACGCCTACCGGTACGCCGGCGATCCCGCCGGTGCCCTCGAGGTCGTCCGTCGCGGCGTGGTCGCAGCGAACCAGGTGGGGCTCGACCGCACCTACGCGTACTTCATCCGCTCCAACGGGATCCAGTCCGCGCTGGAGCTCGACGCGTGGCAGGAAGGCGAGGCATTTGCCAGCCTGTCGGTCGAGTCGCCGGCGTTGGGCCGCGTCCACCGCCGGTACGGGCTCGCCAATTGGATCCCGCTCCTGGTTGCCGAGGGTGACGACCGTGCGGAGGGGCGGCTCGACGAGCTGCGGGGACTGCTCGCGGACGCCGCGGTCGAGGCGCAGTTCCACGGCCCGTTCCGGCTGGCCGAGATCGAGCACGCGTTGTGGCGCGGCGAGCCGGACGCCGCGCTTGCCGCGTTCGAGGCCGGGGTCGCGGATCTGGGCGATGTCGGGTGGCGCTGGTACGACGTGCGTCTTCGCCGGGTCGGCGTTCGCGCCGCGGCCGACGCGGCAGAGGTTGCCCGAGCGCGCCGGGACCCGACGTCCGAGGCCGAGGCCGTGGCCGTGGCCGTGGGTGAGGCCGCGTGGACGACGCTCGAGCGCCTCGCGGCGTTCGCGCGCGAGGCGCAGCAGGGCCTGGCAGTCGACGAGACGGAGTCCGAGGTCGCGCTCGCCGCTGCGGAGCGGTCGCGGCTCGTCGGGCGGCCGGACACGGCCGCGTGGACCCTCGCGCGCGACCGCTGGGCGGCTCGGGACAACGTCTACCTCGCCGCGTACGCCGGCTTCCGGCTGGCCGAAGCCGCGATGAAGGCCGGTGACCGAGCGACGGCGACCGCGGCGCTGCGGGCGGCGCATTCCGTCGCCCGGCGGATCGGTGCCCGGCCGCTCGCCGGTGAGGTGACCGCGCTCGCCACGAGGGCGAGGATCGATCTCGACGCCCCCGAGGCGCCCCCCGACCGCGAGCCGCCGGCACCGCGCGCTCCCTTCGGCCTGACGCCACGCGAGCGCGACGTCCTGCCGCTCCTCGTCCAGGGCCGGACGAACCGCCAGATCGCCGAGACGCTGTTCATCAGCGAGAACACCGCGGGTGTCCACGTGTCCAACATCCTGGGCAAGCTCGGCGCCTCGACACGGACCGAGGCCGCCGGGATTGCCGCGAAGCTCGGCATCGCCTAGCGGTCTGAATCCAGACGGGCGGGCGCCGCTCCGGCACCCGCCCGCTGCATGCCTGGCGCTCAGCGGCGCGTGATCACCGCTTCGAGGTACTCGCTCGGGACGGCCATGGACCCGTCGACCGCGACGTTGAAGCGCGCGACGAGGGCGAGCAGGTCCTGTCGGAGGGCGCCCTCGCCATCCGCGCCGACGGCCTCGAACGCCTTGAGCGTCGGGCCGTACCAGTGGCGCCAGTACTCGAGGTAGGCCTCGGGCGATCGGTAGCGGAACACGAAGTGTCGCTTGCGGACCTGGAGGTCGGCGATCGCATCACCGAACAGGTCCCGGAGGCGGGTTTCGGTGCCCCACAGGATCGGCGACCGGAGGCCCGGGGCCGGCGGCACGTGCTGGGCATTCGTCCGGAACAGCTGGCCGATGAAGCCGTCCGGGGTGTGCGCCACGAGCCCGATCCGACCGCCCGGCCGCGTGACCCGCGCGAGCTCCGACGCGGTTCGTTCCTGGTCGGGCGCGAACATCGCGCCGAACACGGATGTCACGACGTCGAACGCGCCGTCCTCGAACGGCAACGCCTCTGCGTCGCCTTCCATGAACGTCGCGTCCAGGACCTCTGCGGCCGCCCGCCGCCGGGCATGCTCGAGGAGCGATGGGACGTAGTCGATGCCCGTGACGTCACAGCCGCGCCGGGCCGCGGCGAGGGCTGCGTTGCCCGAGCCGGTCGCCACGTCCAGGACGCGCTCGGTCGAGTGGACGTCGAGCGACTCGAGGAGGCGCTCCGAGGTGATCAGGATCTGCGTCCCGATCATGTGGTAGTCGCCGCTCGACCAGGTCGCCTGCTGCTTCTGCTTGATCGCGGCGAGGTCGGGCGAGGGGCGGGTGTCGATGGCTGTCACTTGGTTCTCCAGGTGGGATAGGTGGGAATCGCTCGGACACAGGCTGCTCGACGGGCAGCACTCGCGCATCGGGACACCGGGGGAATTTCGCCCGGCTCGACCCTTTAGCCGCGATACGCTGCACCCGACGGCAGAGGAGGCGGCATGGACTTCGAGCGCAGGACGACGGTGTGGGTCGGCGTCGAGGAGGCGTTCGACTTCTTCGCGGACCCGGCCAACATGCCGCTCTACGTCCCGACGGTGCGGCTCGAGGAGGCCGTCGCGGTCGACGGTGACCCGCAGGCCGAACCCGACCCCGAGCTCGGCTCGGCCGGGCCACAGGCCCGGTTCGTGCCGGACCGGAAGACGCACCGGATCGAGTGGGGCGTCGCCGCCGACGACTACGCCGGGTCGATCGAGGTCACGCCCGGAACCGCGAGCAGCTCCGACGTGACGATCCGGCTCCACACCCGCGACGACGTCGACGAGGAGCAGGTGCGCCAGATGATCGAGCAGAGCGTCCGCACCGTCGGGCGGCACCTGTCCGGTCGCTGACGGCTCGATGGCCGTCACGATCGCGCGCGAGCGACCCGACGACCCGGACGCGCGGGTCCTCGTCGAGGAGCTCGAGACGCACCTCGCCTCTCGGTATCCCGACGAGAGCCGGCACGGGTTCTCGGTCCAGCGGCTCGTCGACCTCGACGTCCACTTCTTCGTCCTCCGCGTCGACGGCGAACCCGTGGGGTGTGGCGGGATCCTGTTCGTGACCGACGAGGACGACCAGCCGTACGGCGAGCTCAAGCGGATGTACGTCCGCGAGTCGTGGTGGGGCCGCGGCTACGGGCGCCGCATCCTCGCCCATCTTGTCGATCACGCGCGGGAGGCCGGGATCATGCTCCTGCGGCTCGAGACCGGGGTCGACCAGGCCCAGGCGATCGGGCTGTACGAGTCGATGGGCTTCCGCCGCTGTGCTCCATTCGGGCCGTACCGCGACGATCCGCTGAGCCCGTGCTACGAGCTCCAGCTGGAGAACAGCCGGCCCGTCTGACCGCTCCCGGTTCGCCGGATCGAGGCCGGGATTCGCGCGCGGCCAGGGCTGCTGCGCGTCCTCGACGGCCGTCACGCCGAGCTGCCGCACGAGGCGTCGTAGGTCCCGGGCATCCCTACGACCATCGGGTGACCCCCGCCACCTCCGACCTCGGGTACCCTCGGGCGAGCCCCTTGGCAATCGCGCCGCTGCATCCGCGGTGGCGCTGTAACGCGTCGTCGTGGGTCGTCCCCGCGGCGTCAGGTAGAGAGGAATGATCGTGGGAGTGGTTCGTATCGGCGCCCAGCGGGCGTCACTCCAGCAGCGTCTGACGGTCGTCATCGCCGGGACGTTCTTCGCCACGTTGTTCGGCTTCGCCGTCGCAGCCACGAGCCCGGCTCCGGCGTTGGCGTACACGCCGCCCTGGTACGACGTCGAGCTGTACTACCTCCAGCTCGTCAACTGCACGCGGACCGGCGGGTGGGTCCTGAGCGACGGCACCTGCAAGGGCTACGGCTCGGGCCGCTACTCGAAGTACGTCTCGCCGCTCAAGCGGTCCTCGGGCCTGTCGCACGTCTCGCGGGTGTGGGCGAAGAAGCTTGCCGTCAACAACAAGTGCAAGCACGGAGACCCGGGCGCGCGGCTCCGCGCCGCCGGCTACACCAGTGGCACGTGGGGCGAGAACATCGGGTGCCGTGACGGGTATTCCAGCGCGAAGCGCGCCGTGCTGCTGAGCCATCTGAACTTCCAGTCCGAGAAGTCGTACGGCGGCGGCCACTGGCGCAACATCAAGAACTCGCGGTTCAAGTACATCGGGATCGGGGTGTGGAAGTACAGCGGTCGCGTCCGCCTCGTGACCGACTTCTACAGCTGGTAACGGCCCTCTACGCGGTCCGGGTCACCTTCGCGATGTGGCGGGGGTGATCCGGATCGTGGTTCCTGGCCAGCGTCGCGTGGAGCGCGTGGAGCTGGCCGCACACGATCGACGCCATCGGCATCAGGTGCTCCGCCAGCGGTGGCAGCGGCACCCCCGACGTTCCCATGTCCCGCATCGCCTGGACATCCGACAACACGAGCAGGCTCGCGCCGAGCTCGTCCCGCACCCGTCGGAGCAGCGCCTCCATGTCGGCCGCCGGGCGGCCTGAGGGCGCGACCGCGAGCACCGGGAACCCTTCGTCGACGAGCGCAACCGGACCGTGTCGGAAATCGGCGGCCGAGTACGGGTCGGCGACCACGTGGGCGAGCTCCTTGAGCTTGAGCGCCCATTCGCGGGCGGTCGCGTACTCGTAGCCACGACCCACCACGACGCACGCCGGTGCCGTTGCCAGCTCGGCGGCCGCGGCGGCGATCGCGGTTTCGGTCTCGAGGGCCGCCGCGACGGCGGCCGGAACGTCGTGCAGCGCCGGGTCCGCCCGGAGCGGGTCCGACGGGTCGCGGATGGCCGCGACGAGGAGGGCGAGCGCCGCGAGCTCGGCCGTGTACGTCTTCGTCGCCGCGACCGCTCGCTCCGGCCCGACGCCGAGGTCGATGACCTCGTCCGCAGCGGCCGCGAGCGGCGACGCGGCATCGTTGGTGATGGCGATCGTCGGCACGCCGCGCCTGCGGCCCTCGTCGAGCACGCCGACGATGTCGGGCGACGCGCCAGACTGGCTGATCCCGATGACGAGCGTGCGCGCGAGCCGCAGCTCCGCGCCGTACACCGACAGGACGGACGGCGTCGCGAGGCCGACCGGCATCCCGAGGTGGATCCCGAACAGGTACTGCGCGTAGATCGCGGCATGGTCGGACGTGCCGCGCGCCGCGACGAGGACGTGGTCCAGCTCGTCGGTTGCGAGCCGGGCAGCGATGCTTCCGAACGACGCCGCCCGGTCGATGAGCCGGGCGAGCGCGTCGGGCTGCTCGTGGATCTCGTCGCGGAGGGTCATCGGGCGTCTCCGTCCTCCTGCAGCCCGGGTGGCAGCGCGACGGGCAGCCGGCCGCGGAACGGGAGCTCGCCGAACAGCGTTGCCGCGAGCGCGGCGAGCGTGGGTTCAAGGATGCCGTAGGCGACGACGTGCGTGCCGGCGCCCGGGTACGCCGTGAGGTCCCACGGCGTCCGAAGGGCGACGGTGACGAGCGATCGCCCGGCGAGCAGGAGCGCGTCGACGAGCGCCGCCGGCGACGGATCCGCGGACGCGGAGATCGTGCCGACGACGGTCAGGGTCGCCTGCGCTGAGGCCTCGACGACCGCGGCGATCTCGGCAGGCGTCGGTGGGTGCGAGGTGACGATCTCGCGGACCTCGGGCCAGTGCCGGCGCAGCGCGCTCGCAAGACCCGGCTGGACCGACTTCGATGTGTCGGCGGGCGTCAGGTTCCGGGGCCGCGGCATCACCGCGAGGATCGAGTCGCCGGGCGCGAGCCGGAGCGGCAGCCTCCCATCCCGGTTTCGCACGAGCGTGATCGAGCGGTCGGCGACCTCCCGGGCCAGCACGCGGTGCGCGGCGCCGCCGACGGCGTCCAGCTCCGGCCGCGGTGTCGTGGCGAGCCGCGCGCGAAGCGTGGCGAGCCGTTCGGCCGAGGCCCACAGCTCGGCGGCGTCGAACAACCCGCGCGCCGCGGCATGCGTGATCGCCCCTTCGATCCGTGCCGCCTTGGTCTCATCGTGCACGCACAGGAGCAGGTCGACGCCCGCGCGGATCGCGGCGACCGCGTCGATCGCCTGGGCGTCGCCCTGCGGCAGCGCCTCCATGTCGAGGGCATCGGTGATCGTGAGGCCGCGGAACCCGAGCGCGTCCCGGACGAGGTCGGTCATGATCCCGCGCGCCAGGGTCGCGGGCAGGTCGGCGAGGCCGGTCAGGCCGGACAGGGCGATGTGCGCGGACATCACGAGCTCCGCGCCGGCGTCGATGCCCGCGACGAACGGCACCAGCTCGACGCCGTCGAGCCGGGCGCGATCGTGAGCGAGGTTCGGCAGGCCGTGATGGGTGTCGAGGTCCGCCTCCCCCAGCCCCGGAAAGTGCTTGAGCGTCGCGGCGGCGCCGGACGCCTGGATCCCGCGGACCATCGCCGCCGTGAACCGCCCGACCGACGCCGCGTCGTCGCCGAAGGCACGGATCCCGAGGTGCGGGTTCGCCGGGTTCGTCGCGAGGTCGCAGCACGGGGCGTACACGACGTTCACGCCCATGGCCATGGCCTCGGTGCCGATCGCCATGCCGACCCGTTCCGCCAGCGTGGGGTCGCCCGTTGCCCCGAGCGCCATGTTGCCCGGGAACGGGGTCGACCCGTCTCCGAGCGCGACCAGCTGGCCGCCTTCCTGGTCCCCCGACACGAGCAGCGGACCCGCCCGGCCGCCGTCCGCGGCTGCACGTTGCGCGGCATCGGTCAGCTCGCGCAGCTGTCCGGGAGACTCCACGTTGTGGTACCGGAACAGCGTGATCCCCGCGGCAGGCGCCTCCCGCAGCCGACGCTCGGTCTCGGCGGGCAGGGTCATCCCCACGAACGCGAGCATCAGCCGGTCCCGGAGGTCCGGCAGCGCGCCTTGGCTCACCCCTTGACGGCCCCCGCGAGGCCGCGGACGAAGTACCGCTGCGCGACGATGAAGAACAGGAGGATCGGGAGGACCGTGAGCGTCACGCCGGCGGCGATCGAGCGGAAGTCGGCCGAGAAGAACCCCTGGAGCGCCGCCAGCCCGACGGGGAGCGTCATCCCGTCGCGGGTGTGGAGCATGAGCGACGGCCACAGGAAGTCGTTCCACGACGTCACGAACGTGAAGATCGCGACCGCGGCGAGCGACGGGCGCACGATCGGCATCATCACCTGCGCCCAGATCCGGAACTCGCCGGCGCCGTCGACCCTCGCCGCGTCGAGCAGGTCGTTCGGGACGCCGCGGAACGCCTGGCGCAGCAGGAAGATGTTGAACGCCGAGACGAGGGACGGGAAGATGAGGGCCGCGAGCGTGTCGTAGTAGTTGAAGACGTTGACGGCGAGCACGAAGCTCGGGATGAACGTCAGCTGGGCGGGGACGATGAGGGTCGCGAGGAGCGCGTAGAAGATCGCGCTGCGGCCGGCGAACCGCATCTTCGCGAGCGGGTACGCGGCCAGCGATGCCACGAGCACGTTGAGCAGGCTCGTCGTCACCGAGACGATCACGCTGTTGACGAAGAAGCTCGAGATGGGAAGCGCGTTGAGCACGCGCTCGTAGTTCGCGAGCGTCGGGTCGCTCGGCAGGAACTGGGGCGGCACGGATGTCAGCGGGTCGGCCGGGCCCTTGAACGAGGTCAGCAGCATCCACGCGAACGGGAACACCGTGACGACCGCCATCGCGAGCAGGATCGCGTACCAGCCGGCCGTCGACGCCGTGCGGCGCCAGCGGATCCGGGCCCGATGGCGCGGCTGGGCGACCGGCGTCTCGGCGAGCGCGCGGGTCTCCGTCGCGCCGCTCACGCCTCGGCCTGCCCGCGCTCGAGGAACCGCACGTTGACGACCGAGAACACGAGGGTCATGGCGAGGAGCGCGATCGCGATGGCCGATGCGTAGCCCGCGTGGCCGAGGACGAACGCCTGCTTCCACAGGTAGAACACGATCGTCACGCCCGAGTCGAGGATCCCCCCGCTCCGGCCGGTGAGCACGTAGATCTCGTCGAACACCTTGAGCGCCGCGAGGCTCGAGATCACCGCGACGAACGTGATCTGCGGCCGCAGCCCGGGGATGCTCACGTGGCGATGCTTCTGGAAGTCGTTGCACCCGTCCATGCGGGCCGCGTCGTAGAGCTCCTCGGGAATGTTCTGCAGCCCTGCGAGGAAGATCACCGAGTAGTAGCCGATGCCGGCCCAGATCGTGAGCAGCATCGCGATCGGCAGCACCATGCCCGGGTTCGAGAGCCACTGGATCGGCTGGTCGATCAGGCCCCACGCAAGCAGCACGCCGTTGATGAACCCGTTGCGGTCGAACATCCAGGTCCAGGCGAGGCCGATCGCGATCGAGCCGCTGACGGCGGGGACGAAGTACAGCGCACGGAAGATGTGGATCCCGCGCATGGCGCGGTTGACGACGATGGCCAGGCAGATCGAGAGCACGATCAGGATCGGCGTCACGATCAGGTACAGCATCGAGTGCTGGATCGAGAGCCAGAACGTCGCGTCGTGCAGCAGCTTCTCGTAGTTGTCGAGGCCAACGGGGACCGGCGGTCGGACGATGTCGTAGTCGGTGAACGAGTAGCCGATGACCGCGAAGATCGGATAGACGACGAACACGGCCAGCAGCACGAGTGCCGGGGCGAGGAACAGGTAGGGCGTGAGCCGCTGGCGGAGGGTCGTCACTCGTCGTTCCCCGGGTGGTGACCGGGCCTGCCCCCGTTGGGGACGGGCCCGGCCCTGGAGGAGCTGGAAACCTACTTGATCAGCGCGTTGGCGGCCGTGGCGGCCCCTGACAGCGCGGTCTGCGCGTCCACCCCGCCGACGAGCGCCGACTCGATCGCCTTGCGGACGATCTCGTTGACATCTGCCTTGTTGGGGATGGTCGGAACGATGTCGGCGTAGGTTGCGATGATGTCCTTCGCGAGCGGCCGCGCGCTGTCCTCGACGGCTGCGGGCGCGGAGGCGAAGAACGGGTCGTCGAACGCCGAGGGGCTCGACGGGTAGACGGCGACCTGCTTTGCGAAGTCGACCATGGCCCGCGGGTTCGTGAAGTACTGCGCGAGCGCCATGGAGGCGTTCGGGAACTTCGTGTCGCCCTTGACGGACAGCGACATCAGCCCCTTGCCGGCGACGTTGCTCTTGCCCAGCGGCTGCGGGACCATGCCGAGGTTCTCGTACAGGGTCGCGTTCTGGTCCTTGACCTGCCGGGCGAGGTTGGGGCCGGTCGCGTAGAACGGCGAGCTGCCCGCGATGAAGGCGTTGAGGCCGACGCGGTCGTCGGTCGTCGTCAGGACCGTGTTGTCAACCGTCCCGGCCTTGACCATGTCGACGTACATCTGGAGCCACGCGACGCCCTCGGGCGAATCGAACGTGAACGTCTTGCCATCGTCGGAGAGGACCTTCACGTTGCCCTCGTAGACCATCTGCGAGAGCAGGTCCGACATCGTGAGGCGAAGGGTGCACACGGCACTCGCCTTGTCCAGGAACGTCTGGCACAGCGGCGGGATGCCGTCGACCGTCTTCGGGAAGTCGGCGACGTTGACACCGGCCTTCTCGAACAGCGACGTGTTGAGCAGGTCGACGTTGAGGCCCTGGTACCAGGGGAACTGGTAGTTCACCCCGTCGATCAGCTGCTCCTTCCACAGGCCCTCGAAGTACGTGTCCTTCACCTCGGCAGGGACCTTGTCGTCGAGCGCGAGAAGGACACCCTTGTCCGCGTACTCGCTGACCCAGCCCTCGGAGACCGAGAGGTTGATGACGTCAGGCGCGTTGCCCGCGGCGAAGGCGTTGTTCAGGTCGTCCTTGAACGTCGCCTGGTGGTCCTCCCAGTTGACCTTCACACCCGGGTACGTCGCCTCGAAGCGGGCGATGGTGTCCTTGATGTACTGGTCGAACGTCGGTGACAGGTAGAACGTCCAGAACGAGATCTCGGCGCCCTGCTCGACGTTCGGGATGACGGCCTCGGCCGGGTCGGCCGCGAGGGCCTCGGGGCTCGCGGACGCCGGGGCGCTGTCGGACGGCGCCGTGCTCCCGGATGCCGCCTCGCTTGGCGCGGTTGAGGCCGGGGCCGTGGATGCGCTCGGAGTCGTGGAGCCCGAACAGGCACCCACGCCGAGCAGCGTCGCGAGCCCCAGGGCCAGCAGCTTGCGTGAATTCACCGGTGTGCTCTCCTCTCTTGATTCCCGATCGTGGTCCCTGCATGTGCTCCGTGACCGCCGTTGCCCGGGTCACGGTCCGGGGCCTCTCGTTGCGCGGCGATCACCTCCTCCCGTCCGGGACGCCGCCGGGTGACGGTCGTGCCGGTCGCGTTGCCACGTCCCGGGCGACGATCACCCCGCCCCAGGCGCCGGCATCGGCATCGGGTGGCAACAGCTCGACGAGGTCCACGGGCAGGGCCTCTCGCGCCAGCGCGGACGCCGCCCGGAGCTCGTCGAGACCCCGCGTGACGGGGTCCAGGAACACCGTCCCCGCCCGGGTCACGCCGCCGCCGAGGACGACGCGCGGCACGTCGTACGTCATGACCAGCGCGTGGATCGCGCGGGCGACGTAGCGGCCGGTGCGCTCGACGAGGCGACCGGCGACCGCGTCACCCGCCGCCGCGGCCCGGTACACCGTCCGCGCGGTCACCGCTTCCTCGATCGTGCTGCCGGGACCCTGCTCGATTCGCAGTGCGGCCGCCTCGGCAATCGCGCGGCCCGACGCGAGGGCCTCGAGGCACCCGTCAAGGCCGCAGCGGCATGCCGGGCCGTTCGGCTCGAGGACGACGTGGCCGATCTCGCCGGCGAGCCCGCGAGGGCCGCGGAACAGGCGGCCGTCGAGCACGACGCCCGCCGAGATGCCGGTGCCGATCGCGAGGTAGGCGAGGTTGTCGACACCGCCCGCCTCGCCGCGTGCGTGGAGCCCGGCGGCCGCGGCCCTGACATCGTTCTCCACCCCGACCGGGATGCCGAGCACCGCCTCGAGCTCGTCGCGCAGCGGGAGCGCGTGCCAGCCGAGGTTGACCGCGAGCGTCACCGTGCCGGCCTCGGGGTCGACCCGGCCGGGCACGCCGATCCCCATTGCCGCGAGATCGCTGCGCGTCGCGCCGGCCTGCTCGAGGGTCGCGTCGAGCGCCGCGACGATCCGGCGGACGCCGTCGACCCCGTCGCCGGAGCCGGTCGGGACGACGTGGCGGGCCACCGCGTGCAGGGCGGAATCCGCGAGCGGGATCGCGATCTTGCTGCCGCCGACGTCGACGCCCGCGAGCAGGGTGGGGGAGGACTCGGCGGCCTCGGGAGTCGTGGCGCCCGCCGCGGCCGTGGCGGCCTCGGCCGTCGTGGCGGTCATCGTCCGCGTCGGGACGCCGCGTCCGTCGATCGTCATCGCGCGGGCACCAGGCCGAGCTCGTGCGACAGGAGCAGCGCGCTCGCACCCAGGAGCACGACGTCCTCGGCGCGGCCGCCAATGTCGATCCGGACGTCGCGGGTCAGCAGGCCGAGGGCCCGCCGGGCCGCCTCGTCGCGGACCGCGTCGAGCCAGGGCTCGCCGAGCTGCGTCGCGGCGCCGACCAGCACGACC
>DATFQL010000211.1:0-3018 GCA_035264305.1 Candidatus Limnocylindrales bacterium
CCCTCCGTCGCGCCGCAGCCTTCGTGTCGCGCAACCAGGCGGCCGGCGGCGGCGGGTGGAACGAATACGGCGTCAACCGCCACCTGCCGTGGCTTCTGAATTTCCGGTATGGAACGTCGGTTCCCGCCGTCGCGGCCGGCTACGGCCGCGCCTTCGGCTTCACGGACTGGCTGTACGGGGGACGATCAGCCGGCGCACCGGTTGCGTCACCCACCCCGAGTGCGACGCCGACCCCGACGCCGACGCCGACCCCGACCCCGGTGGCCACGGCCACGCCCGGCAGCTCGCCCGCGGCCACCCCGTCGCCGTCGGAGCCGCCCGCGGCATCCGCCACGCCGGCGCCGACCTCGACGCCGTCACCGGCTCCTACGGCAACGCCGACCGCGGACGGCATCTCGTACCGCTCGTCGTCGGCGGCCGCCGCACAGGGAACCGCGCTCACCGTGCCGACACCCGCCGGGGCCGTCGCGGGCGATGTCCTCGTGGCCGCCATCGACGTCCGCGGCTCGCTGTCCACGTGGGTGACCCCGCCCACCGGCTTCGACCTCGTTCGCCGCGACGTCAACGGGACCTCGCTCACGACCGCCGTCTACACCCACGTCGTTCGCGCAACCGATCCTCTCAGCCACACGTTCCAGTTCAGCCGGTCCCAGGGGAGCACCGGGATCATCCTCGCGTTCTCCGGCGTCGACGGGGCCGCGCCGGTGGTGTCGAGCGGCGTCCACGCTCAGTCCCAGACGGCGCGGATCACGGCGCCCTCGGTTTCGGGGTCGACAGCGTCGCTGTACCTGGTCGGGATCTTCGCGAGCAGCTCTCAGACGACGATCGCGGCGCCCAGCGGGATGACCGAGCGACAGGAGCGCTCGCTGTCCAGCGGCACGTATCGGATCACGACGTCCGTCGCGACCGAGGTCGTCGCCGCCGAACGGAGCGGGACGCGCACCGCCCGCGCGGGATCCACCGCGACGAGCCTCGGGCAGCTGATGGTGCTCCGCCCGGCCCGGTGACCTGCGGGGTCGTTTCGCGATAACGCTGCGAGGCGGTGCCGGCCGCGGAGTGGGCGGCATCGCCTCGCCCGGCCGCACGATCGACAACCCCTGCGTGTGCCTCACGCCGTCTACGCCGTTCGGGCTGCGGCACCGCGGACGGAGGATCGGAGCGCGCGGGACGTGACGGAGAGCGACGGGGGCACGACGGCGGGGGACGGACACGGGCGAGGCGACGCGCCTGCGGTGCAGGATCCGCGCGCCGTCCGCGGCTCGACGCTCCTGCTGTTCGGTCGAGCGACCGGAGTCATCCTCAGCCTGGTCGCCCAGGTCATCCTCGTCCGCGCCCTCGACAAGGCGGACTACGGCGCCTTCGCCTATGCCCTGGCCGTGGTGTCCCTCGGCTCGAGCATCGCCGTCCTGGGCATGGACAAGGCGATGAGCCGGTTCCTGCCGATGTACGACGAGCGGGGCGACGCCGGGCGCGCGCTCGGCGGCCTCGCGCTTGGGGTCGCCCTTGCGGGGATCGTGAGCGTCGTCGTCATCGCCGGCGTGCTGATCCTGCTGCGACCGCTGGCCCCCGAGGTCGACCCCCTCGCGCTCAGCCTGCTCGCGATCCTCGTCCTGCTCGTTCCGGTCCAGGCGTACGACGCGCTCCTCACCGCGGTGTTCGCCGTGCTCGCGAGTCCCAAGGCGATCTTCTTCCGGCGGCACCTGATGGCCCCGGGCCTGCAGCTGCTCGTGCTCGCGATCGCCGTGCCGGCGGGCCTCGGGGTGATGGCCATCGCGGTGGGCTACCTCGTGGCCGGACTCGTCGGCGTGGTCGTGTACGGCCTGCTCCTCGTTCGACTCACACGGACCCGGTGGGGGCATGCGCGCCGCTCGATCTCGATCCCGGCTCGAGAGGTGCTCGGGTTCAGCCTGCCGCTCCTGTCGTCCGATCTCGTCTTCGTGCTGCGCGGGTCGCTCGTGGTCGTGATGCTCGAGTGGTTCGGCTCGACCACGGACGTCGCCGCCTTTCGCGCCGTGCTGCCACAGGCGCGCCTGACGCTGATCGTGCTCACGAGCTTCGGCTACCTGTTCCTGCCGGCTGCCGCGAGGCTCGTGGAGCGCCGTGACGCCGAGGAGCTCGGCCGCCTCTTCTGGCACGGGATGGCGTGGGTCGCGCTGTTCGCGTTCCCGGCCTTCGCCGCGTCGTTCGCGCTCGCGGAGCCGGTGAGCGTCCTGTTGTACGGCGCCTCGTATGCCGACTCCGCGCCGGTGCTCGCGACGCTGGCCCTCGGGTTCTTCGTCAGCGCCGTGCTCGGGCTGAGCGGCCTCGTGCTCCGGGCCCGCGGCCGCGTGCGCGCGATCGTCGCCGTCGACCTCGTCACGGCGGGGATCAGCATCGCCTCGTACGTCGTCCTGATCCCACCGCTCGGTGCCCTCGGGGCGGCGATCGGGACGGCGGGGACCCTCATCCTCCAGGCGGTCGCCTACCTGGTTGTCGCGCTGCGCGCAGGCCTCGCCCCGCCCACCCGACGACAGCTCGTGCTGTACCCCGCCCTCGCGGTCGCGTCCATCGCGCTGCTCGCCGTCCAGGTTGCGCTCGCGCCGCCGATCTGGGTGAGCCTCCCGCTGGTCGCCATCGTCTCGCTCGGCGCAGTGTGGGCCGGCCGGCGGCAGCTTGACCTGCAGGGCACGTTCCCGGAGCTGGGTCGCCTGCCGGTCCTGGGTCCGCTCCTCATCCCGGTCGGCGACCGGCGGGCGGCTCGATGAACGCCACCAGGTACGACCTCGTGCTCGGCGGCATCGTGCGCGTCCGGCTCCAGGGGGCGTCGCCGCGCGTTGCGGCGGCCCTTGCGATGCAGCTGGGCACTCCCGCGCCCGAGCGCGCCGGGGACGCCGCTCCACGCCCCGACATCGAGGTCACGGTCGCGGAGCCCGGCCGCCCCATGCCCGTCGACGGAGCGGTGGACGACGACGCCTCGCCGCTTCGCGTCGTCATCGCGGACGTGGCGCCGGGGCGACCGATCCCCCAGCTGCGATCGTT
>DATFQL010000212.1:0-18897 GCA_035264305.1 Candidatus Limnocylindrales bacterium
TCGATCTGCGACAGGAAGCCGATCGCCTCGACGAGCACCGTCTCGACGATGAACACCGAGATGAGGATCGTGAGGAGAGCGGCACCGAGGAACAGCGTTCGCACGATGCGCTCGCGGCGCTGGCGGCGGGCGCTGCCCCGAAGCGAGATGCCCACCGGGAGGGCGGGCGTGGCCTGGGCCATCGGTTGTCCGGACTCCAGTTCGATGCGGTGATCGAGGATAGACGAACGGGCCGGGCCTCCGAGCTGGCCCGACCCGTTCGTATGGGAGGAGGAGCGTTACTCGGAGGCGTCCCAGGCGGCGCGCGTCTCGGCGAGTGCCTCGGGCGTCAGGTTGACGTAGGGGACGGTCTCGAGGACGGTCGAGATCGTGCCGTCGGCGAGGTAGTAGTCGACGTAGGCGCCGATCGCCGGGTTCTCGGCGGCCTTGGCGTTGTTGACATAGATGTAGAGGGGACGCGAGAGCGGGTAGTCGCCGCTGGCGATCGTCTCGGCGGTCGGCGCGACGCACGTGCCGTTCACGTCCTTCGCGACCTGGATCTCGCCGACCGTGTCCTTGTGCTCCTCGGCGAAGGCGAAGCCGACCCAGCCGAGCGAGGTGTCGGCGCCGCCGATGCCGTCGATGATCGCGTTGTCATTCGCCGACGCCGTGTAGTCCGGCCGCGTGTTGGGCTCCTGGCCGCGCTCGGTGGCAATCGCGCCGAGGGCGAGCTCGACGAAGCTGTCGAACGTCCCCGACTCCTCGCCGGGACCGGTGATCGTCAGGTCGGCGTCCGGGAACACCGTGGTGGAGCCGAGCTCCTTCGCGATCGCGCCGGCATCGCTCCACTCGCCGAACCCGGTGCTCTCGGGGCCCATCAGCGCGTACAGGTCCGCAAAGCTGAGGCAGGTCACGGCGGTGTTGTTGACGGACGTGAGCACGGAGATCCCGTCGATGGCGATCTGGAGCTCGGTGTACTCGATGCCGGCCGCCTGGCAGGTTGCGGCCTCCTCGTCCTTGATCTTGCGAGAGGCGTCGGAGATGTCGGTCTCGCCGGCACAGAACTTCTTGAAGCCGTCGCCCGTCCCGGGGCCCTCGACGGTGTACCTGAAGTCCGCGTTCGTTGCCGCGAGTGCCTCGGCGACGGCGGTCGAGATCGGCTCGACGGTCGACGAGCCGGAGACGAAGATCTCGCCGCTCACCGCGCCGCCCGCTGCGGCGCTGGCCGCCGACGTGCTCTCCGCCGGGACACCGGACGCCGGCGCGGTCGTCGCCCCACCGGCGCTCCCGCACGCGGCGACGAACACGCTCATGCCGAGGGAGAGAGCGCCAAGCCGCCGAAGACGTGCAATCGTCACTGCTGACTCCTCCGTGACCGACGGGCATCTTCGCCGTCGAAGTCCGTGTCCTGTTGCTGCCGATCTCACCGTCGGCCGCGCTCGTCAACGACCCGTGTGCCAGGTGTTAAGGACCGGTTAACGAGTCGGGCCGTTCAGGCGGTAACCCAGACCGCGGACCGTGACGAGGCGCAGCGGACGCTCGGGACACGCCTCGATCTTCGATCGCAGCCAGCGCACGTGAACGTCCACGGTCCGAATGCCACTCGGGGGACGAGAGCCGGTTCGGGACGCGGGGGACCGACCACCCTGGGAGCGTCGGCATCCGCAGTCAACGCTTGGTTGGGTGGGCGTAACGGTCGATCAACATCGCGAGCGTGTCCGACGAACGTCGGTTCTTGACTCGAGTCCCGCGCGTTCACGCGCGCGCTCAGGGGCCACCTGCGGCAGACTGTCGGCAGCACGGACGAGTCCGTGGGCGGGGACCTGAAACGAGGAGCGCGCGCATGGCGAGGGACGACGACTCGGCCGCCTCGGCAGGGCAAACGGCAGCCGCGGACCAGGGCGCACTGGACGCGCTGACCAAGGCCGAGCGGAAGGCGTCGAAGGCCGCCAGGAAGGCGGCCAAGCGCGAGCGTGAGCTCGCCCAGGCTGCGTCGGCCGACGGATCGAAGAAAGCCGCGAGGGCCGCCAGGAAAGCCGCCAAGGCCGCGGCGAACGAGCGGCTCGCGGCCGAAGCGGCCGCAACGAAGGCGCGCAAGAGGGCGGCGAAGGCAGCGAGGAAGGCGGCGAAGGTCGATCGCGCCGCGACCGACGGCGCCACGCCCGCCGTCGCGAAGGCGCCGAAGGCGGCGAAAGCCGCGAAGGCGGCGAAGCGCGCGATCCCTGCAGCGCCCGTCGTCGCCACGTCCGCTGTTGCGCCTGCACCGCCAAAGCCGAAGGCAGCGAAGCCGAAGGCCGCCAAGGCGAAGGGCGAGACTGCAGCCGAGGCCGCCCCCGAAACCAGGGCGGGCGCCCCCACGAAGGGACCGAAGGCACCGAAGAAGAAGGACAAGGCGCGGGACGCCGATCGCGGTCTCGCGGACCGCGCGGGTGGCATGGCATCGGCGGCTGGCACGATCCTTCAGGAGGTCGCCGGCCTCGTCCGGCAGGCAGCAGAGCCGGCCGCAGCGCGGATCGTCGAGCGGATCAAGGACACCGTCGCGACCCCAGAGGCACCGGCCGAGCGCGAGCAGGTCGAGGACCTTGCTCCGCCGCCCGCGATCGCCCAAGTCGAGACGCCGCCGCCGCGGGCACCCGCCGAGGTGCGCCGACCGCGTGACGTGCGCGATGTCAAGGTGCCGGACGGCGCGCCTGCGACGCCGCCGCTCGAGGCGCCGCTCGGGGCGGCGGCGGTCGCGCCGCCGGTCGCCGAGCCTGAGCACGCCCCGATCGTCGACGCCGCGCCAGCCGTAGAGGTCCAGTCACCGACCCAACCGAAGACCGAGCCTGAGCCGTTCCTCCAGGTCTCGACAGCTCCCGTCGCCGAGCCCGAGTCCGAGACGGCCGTCGAGTCCGAGGTACTCCCCGCGCCCGCGGTCGAGGCAGCTCCCGACGACTTTCCTGCGGAGTCCCGTTCGCCTTGGGCGTGGGAGACGGTTGGCGTGCCGGGAGGGCTCGCGGCAGCTGAGCTCGTCGCGGCGCAAGCGCCCGCGGAGCCCGTCGCGGGTCCCGACTCGGAAACAGAGCGAGCCGAGGCCGACCGCCTGGAGGCAGAGCGCGCCGAGGCCGAGCGCCTTGAAGCCGAGCGACTGGAAGCCGAGCGTCTCGCCGCCGAGCGAGCCGAAGCGGAGCGGATCGAAGCCGAGCGCCTCGAGGCTGAGCGAATTGCCGCCGAACGCGCCGAAGCCGAGCGACTGGAAGCGGAGCGACTGGAAGCCGAGCGACTCGAAGCGGAGCGACTGGAAGCCGAGCGAATTGCCGCGGAACGCGCTGAGGCCGAGCGCCTCGAGGCCGAACGCATCGCGGCCGAGCAGGCCGAAGCCGAAGCGCAGCGCCTGGAGTCCGAGCGCGTAGCGGCGGATGACCGTCCGTCGGTCGCCGAGCAGCCCGTCCCCGGGGCGAGCGCTGCGGCCGAGGTCGAACCCGAGGACGACGAAGCCTCTGCGGCGCGGCTCGCTGCGCTGGGCCTCGTTGCGGGCGGCGCAGCTGCCGCGGCCGGCGCCGCGTCTGAGATTGCCGATGCCGCCCAGCGAGCACTCGAGGAGGCTTCCCCCGCCGATCACGCAGACGCCGCCGCTGTCGCGGAGCCGATCGACCAGCTGGCCCCGGATCGCTCGGCGCGCACGATCGACTTCCGTCCCTCGCCTGCTCCCGTCGCGCAGCCACCCCAAGGCGTGCCGTCCGACGTCCCGTGGCCGCAGGCCGACTTCGGGACAGCTGCGCCAGTCCAGCCGGCCCCAATCGACATCGAGGTCACGGCCACCGCGATCGACGTCGTGCCCGCGGAGGTCGAGGTCCGGGACGCCGAGATCCAGCCAAGCCCGACGGATGCCGCGCCTGTGCCCGACGAGACCGCAGCGGTCGCGCAGGCTCCAGCTGAGCAGCTCCCCGAATCTGCGCTCGAAGCACCCGCCACGATCGTCGTCGAGACCGTCGAGGTTTCACGGGACGGGGCGGAGGCGCAGCCGGAGATCGTGCCGCTGCCCTCAACGGTCGTCGCCGCCAGCGTCGATGTCGGGGCGAACAGCGCACACCTTCTCGTCGCCGCAGTGACCGGCCACCACGTGGAGCCGCTGTTCGATGAGTCCGCGTTCCTGGGTCTCGGCGATCGCGTCGCCACTCACGGGTACCTCGGGGCCGACGCCCGGGACGAGCTGGTCGCCACGCTGGCCGGCTACGCCGACGCCGCCCGGAGCCTCGGGGCCACGTCGGTCACGTTCATCGGCACCGAGCCCGTGCGCCGCGCGGCGGACGCCGGCCCGCTGATCCATGCCGTCGAAGGTCGAGCGAATGCGCCGCTCCACGTCCTCGACCACGATGAGGAGGCGAAGCTCACGCTCCTCGGCGTCACGAGCGGCAAGCGTGTCGACGCGGAGCTCCTCGTCATCGACATCGGCGGTGGCAGCTCGGAGTTCGTCGTCGTCGGCCCCGATCGGCCGGTGACCGCCGCGGGGATCCGCATCGGCAGCGCGATGCTGACGAAGGAGCACTCGAAGACCGATCCGCCGACGCTGAAGGAGATCGAGGCGATGCGCCAGGCCGCCAGGGCCGCGATTGCCGAGGCACCGGCGGCCCATCCGGGCGAGATCGTCGCAGTCGGTGGCACCGCGTCGAACCTGCTCAAGCTCCTGCCTGCCACGGCCGTCGACCGCATGCTGACGAGGCGCCGCATCACGGTCGCTCTGGCCATGCTCACGGTCCAGCGCAGCGCCGAAGCTGCCGAGCGCCACCGGCTTCGTCCGCAGCGGGCGCGCGTCCTTCCTGCGGGTGCCCTCATCGTCGACGCGATCCTCGAGCGCTACGCCGTCGAGCGCCTACGGGTGTGCGACGAGGGGATCCGGGAGGGGATGGTCATCGCGGCCGCGAAGGCAGGCCCGGAGTGGCGGGATCGGCTCTCGGCGCTCGTCGTGGGCTGGGAGGACAGCGTCCTCGTGAACTGAGCGGGCGACCCGCGCTCGTGCGCGGGCAGACGCTCCCGGTGCGGGGCTACAGCGCGGAGACGAGCCGCCCGAGCGCCCGCCGGAACCCCACGCTGGACACGCCGCGCCACGCCGGTCCGACGGTTCGTCGCAGCCGCGCGAGCTCGCGTTCGCGATCCACCAGGTACCTCCCGATCGCCGCGCTCTCCGGTTCGGCCAGGTCGCCCGCGTGCTCGACGAGGAACGCACGGGCGAGGCCCGCCGCAACGTCCGCGTCGTGGAGCCAGCCGAGGTGGTCCTGCAGCGCGACGACGCGTTCGATGACCGGCGCCGACTCGGGGCCGAGCGCCTCGCGCACGAACTCGAGCGTGTAGCGGAGCCACTTGGCGGCGATCCGGAGGTCGTGGAGGGTCGTCACGTCTGCCCAGCGCATGACCGGCTCGTACGCACGCACGCCCTCGTACGCGGCCCAGATGCGGGAAGGCATCGTGTCCCGCACCCGGTGCGGCTCGACAGGTCCCACGGACCGCGTCCCGATCCCCTCCGCCTGGACGAACGCGATGTACTCGTCCACCCACTGCTGGTAGCGGACGGAATCCAGCTCCTTGATCAGCACGACCCGTGCCGCATCGCGCTGAGCCCGCCACTTCGCGAGCAGCGGCTCGAACGCCGGCCGGTCCGCTGAGGGAAGCGTCTTCTGGTATCCCGCTCCCGCCTCGATCAGGACGTCGAGGTCGCGGACGGCTCCGAGGTCGCGTGCGACCTCCTTGAGGCGGCGCTGGTGGCGCGCGGTCCGCTTCTGGTCGAACGCCGGCCCGAACACGCGCCATGCCGCGCGCTGCCGCCGGGTGGCGACGCGCATCCCGTGCAGCTCCTCGAGCTCCCGGCCCTCGCGGGTCCCGGCCTCGCGCGCCACCATCCGCGCGAGGTGGAACCGCAGGACCTTCCTGCCGGCCTCCGCGAGGTGGTCGTCGGTCAGCACGCCCGGCGTCTTTCCCGCCGACAGCCGCGGCTCGGGCTTCGACGCGGGCGACGACTTCTCGACAGCAGGGGTCGCGATCGGCGGGGGCAGAGCGACGGTGTCGGCGTGGGGCACGGGCGTCGCGTCCTGCGAAGGCGCCTGGGCGACCCCAACCAGGGCTGCTTCGAGCGCGAGGTCGTCCTCCGGTCGCGGGGCGAATGGATCTCCGTCCTCGTCCTCGGCCGGTCCGTCAACCGGCTCGTCCGGCTCGTCGTACCCGCCGTCCTCGACGCCGTCGATCCCGGCCGCGAGCTCCTCCTCGATCGACGGCTCGACCCACGTGGCGGCCGGCCCGTGCGTCGCCGGGAGCCCGGCTTCTCGCGCGTCGTCGTCAAGCCCGCTGTCGTCGCCATTCCGATCCTCTCCCGAGGGAGGATCGATCTCGACTGCGACGACGGCCGCCTCGTCGTACCCGGCGGCACCGGAAGCGTCCGCGGCCAGCTCGCGGCGCACCGCCTCCATCGCGCGCTCGAGCTTCGACGATCCGGACGGCACCAGCTCCTCGATCCCGCCGAACAGCTCGGCGAGCGGCGCCAGGACGGCCTCGTCTCCCTCGCGCATCTCTGCCTCGAGCTCGGCGAACCGTTCGACGACCTGCCCGCCCGACACGACCTCAACGTCGTCCAGCGACAGCTCCACGACCGCGCCGTCCCGGCCGTACAGCCGCTTCCGCCGGAGCTGGCGGAGCACGACGAGCTCGCGCATGGCCCGTTCTCCCGCGATCGACACGACCGCGTCCCGGGCCTCGCTCGGCGGCCACGCGACGGGCGGCGCGGATGGATCGGCTGGTCCTTCGAGCTCGGCCCGGCGGTGCGTGGCCCCGCCGTCGTCCTGGCGCCGGAGCCCCTTGAGGCTGATGATCGTTCCGTGTTCCGTGCTCCGCAGCCGACCGGCGTAGCCGGCCGCGGCCAGCGCGGCGTCGGGCGTGTCGAGGTAGCGATCTTCCTGGAGGACGTCGTTCGCGGGACCCAGCGCGCGCAGGCCTGCCAGCTCGTCCGCCGCGAGCAGCCGCTCGCCGACGGCCACGCCGCTCATCCGGTACTTCAGCTCGACCTCGAGCGGTCGGTCCGCGATCCCGTCCATCACGCCCTCGGATCCATGGAGCCGGCGCCGACACCCGGTCGCCTCGGCAAGTCGGCGAGGGCGGCGGCGGTTGCCGCATCCTCCTTGAGCACCGCGAACGTGTCGATCGTGCCGTCGACCGACTGGAGGACCTCGGTTCGGAGCCATGTGCCGTCCGGCTGGAGCTGCCACGATCGCCGGTCGTCGGCCAGCATCACCTCCACGATGCGCGCAAGCCGCGCCTGCGCCTCGTGGTCCTCGACCGGGGTGACGACCTCGACCCGCCGATCGAGGTTGCGCTCCATCAGATCGGCGGACCCGATGTACCACTCGGCGCGTCCGGCGTTGCCGAACATCCAGATCCGCGAGTGCTCGAGGAACTCCCCGACGATCGACCGGACGCGGACGTGGTCCGACACGCCCGGCAGGCCCGGCACGATGGAGCAGGCGCCGCGGACGATGCAGTCGATCTGGACGCCGGCCCGCGACGCGTCGTACAGCGCCTCGACCATCTGGGTGTCGACGAGCGAGTTGACCTTGAGCACGATACGCGCCGGGCTCCCCGCTCGGGCGAGGGCGGCCTCCCGCTCGATGAGCTCGAGCACCCGCGCTCGAAGCGTGATCGGCGCGACGAGCAGTCGGCGGAACGCGCGCTGGCGCGACAGGCCGGTGAGGACGTTGAACAGGTCGGTCACGTCCGCGCCGAGCTCCTCACGGCACGACAGGAGCCCGATGTCGACGTACAGGCGGGCGGTCTTCGAGTTGTAGTTCCCGGTCCCGATGTGCAGGTACCGACGGAGGCCCGAGCCTTCGCGTCGCACGACGAGCGCGACCTTCGAGTGCGTCTTGAGGCCGACGAGGCCGTAGACGACGTGGGCTCCGGCCTGCTCCAGCCGGCGGGCCCACACGATGTTGTTCTCCTCGTCGAAGCGGGCCTTGATCTCGACCAGCACGACAACTTGCTTGCCCTGCTCGGCGGCCCGGATCAGCGCTCGCACGATCGGGGAGTCGCCCGATGTCCGGTACAGGGTCTGCTTGATCGTCAGGACATCCGGGTCGTCGGCCGCCTGCGAGATGAACTTCTCGACCGACGCGGTGAACGACTCGTACGGGTGGTGCAGGAAGATGTCGCCGGCGCGGATCTGCGCGAACACGTCGACGGGCTCGTCCTCGTCCGTCGGCAGCAGCCGCTGCGGGACGACCGGCACGTAGGCCGGTGCCTTGAGGTCCGGCCGGTCCAGGTCCACCACCGGCCACAGGGCCGTCAGGTCGACCATGCCGATGACCTCGAACGTGTCCTCGTCGCGGACGTTGATGCCCTTCATCAGGATCTGGCGGGTCAGCTCGGGCATGGAGCGCTCGACCTCGAGCCGCACCGCGTCGCCGAACCGCCGTCGCCGCACCTCCTCCTCGATCGCGAGCAGCAGGTCGTCCGCCTCGTCCTCCTCGATCGCGATGTCGGCGTCGCGCGTGACCCGGAACAGGTGGGTCTCCACGATGTCCATGCCACGGAACAGCTCATCGAGGTTCGCCTCGATCACCTGGTCCAGGAGGACGAATTTGTCGCGGCCGACGGGGAACAGTCGCGGCAGCAGTGGCGGGATCTTGACCCGCGCGAACCGGCGCTCGCCGGTCTCCGGGTCCAGCAGGCCCACCGCGATCGACAGGCTGAGGGTCGAGATGTACGGGAACGGGTGCCCGGGGTCGACCGCGAGCGGCGTGAGGACCGGGAAGATCTCGTCGTGGAACCGCCGACGGAGCGTCTCGTGGTGCTCGGGGACGTCGTCGTAGTCCAGGATCTCCACGCCCTCGGAGCGCAGCTCCTCGCGGATCCCTGCCCAGATGGCGGCGTGGTCCGCCATGAGCTCGCGGACGCGGACCCGGATCTGCGCCAGCTGCTCCTCGGGCGTCATCCCGTCCGGAGCGTGGTGGGACGAGGTCGCCTGCGCCTGCCGCCTGAGCCCCGACACCCGCACCTGGAAGAACTCGTCGAGGTTCGACGCGAAGATCGCGAGAAACTTCACGCGCTCGAGGAGGGGATTACGGGTATCCCGCGCCTCGTGCAGGACCCGCGCGTTGAAGTCGATCCAGGACAGCTCGCGGTTGAGGATCGGTCCACGCTGGTCGCGCGCGAGACGGCGTCGAGGTCGGCCGGTGGCGCGCGGGCCGGGTGCGGGTCGAACAGTGGCCATGGATCCTCAAGGTGCCCCGGGACCCGGTGACCGGCGCGTGACGACACCGCGTCCCGTTCCCGGCGGGCCCCCGAGGATACCACCCGATCTCGCCGGCTCCCGGCGCGGCTCCAGCCGCCGAGGCGGCAGTTTCAGGCGAGCGGGACGTACCGCCGCTCGCCCGAGACCGGGTCGATCCAGACCTGCATCGGCACGTTCGTCGTCGGGTCCACGAACCGCTCATCGGTGGGGCGGAACCGGCCGTCCGGTCGTCCGGTCTCGCCCCCGCCGGGTCCGTGGCCGTCGCCCGACTGCTCGGCGTGGAGCGAGCGGTACCGGGTCCGTTCCAGGAACACCGCGGCGACCATGACCGCACCGGGGACGAACAGGAACAGGGCCGAGACGAGGTCCGCTCCCGCGCCGCCCGTCGCGGCGATCCCGAGCGCGCCGAGGATCATGAGCAGCCCGAGCCCTCCGACGAGGACGCGGCCGACGGCCATGGCCATCTCGCCCTACTCGAGCGGTGTCGTGACGCCGGGCGCGGGCGGCGGCGTCGTCGGCGCGGCTCCGGCCGCTCCTGCTGCTCCTGCCGGCACCGCGGCCTCGGGCACGAGCACGACGGCGGTCCCGTACGCGACGATCTCGGACATCGTCCCGGCGAGCTCCGACGAGTCAAAGCGCATCGAGATGATCCCGTTCGCCCCCACGAGCGTCGCGTTCTGGACCATCCTGTCGATGGCCTGGCGGCGGGTGTCCTCGAGCAGGCTCGTGTACTCGTGGATCTCGCCGCCGACGATCGACCTGAGGCCGGCGACGAGGTTTCCGCCCAGTCCTCGGCTGCGGACGACGAGACCGAACACCTGGCCCCTCGTCTCCTGGACCCGGTAGCCCGCGATGTACGGCGCGGTCGCGATGATCATCGTTCCCCTCCATGCCAGTGACGGTCGCCGGTCGCCGCGGGCGATGGCGGGGTCGCATGCTCGTCGTGACGCTGCGCCCGCTCCCGGGTGCACACGTCGCACGGGCACTGGTCGCGCAGCAGCATGAACGTGTAATAGCCGGTGTGGTGGCCGTCGCCCCAGTGGACCTGGACCGCGTAGTTGCCCACCAGGTGCAGGTCCACCATCCGCGTCTGCTCCCGGGTCAAGGTCGGGTTCGTGTCGAGCCAGCCCGGCATCCCTGCCTCGCCCCGACAGTACGCACAGGGGCACATCCACCGAAGCGCGGCTGCCTTGTAGGCCGTCCGATGACCATCCGCCCACTCGAGCCCGAGGGTGCCGGCGCCGCGGTCCGCGTCGATGCGCATGGGGGTCGTCCGGGTCTGATCCTGCACGACTCGATCGTACCGCGGGTCACTCGCCGATCACCCGCCCGAGGAGGCGGAGTCCGTCGTCGGAGCCCGACCAGCGCTGACGGATGCCGTCGATCCCGATCCGCCGCCGCACGTAGCGCATGGCGACGACGGCGACGATGACGTCGTCGAGCGGCCCGAGGACCGGGATGAACTCGGGGATGAGGTCGATCGGGGACAGGATCCACAGCATCAGGCCGACGACCACGAGACGGGCGTCGACCGGGACCGCCCCGTCGGTGACCAACGCCCGAAGGAGCCGCAGGACGTCGGGGACGACGCGCACGATCTCGCGCGCGGGGACGTCTCGCGGACGCAGGATCCAGAACACGAGGAGCAGGAGCAGCCACACGGCGACGAGCGCGACCGCGGCACCTGCGATCCAGCCTGGCTCCATGAAATGGATGATCGCGCGACCGGGACCTTCATCGCGCGCCGACTCCGGACCATCCCGCAATGGTCGATCCGGGTACGGCCGGTATGCTCCGGCCCGGATGTCCCTCGTCGTCGATCATCTCCACAAGCGCTTCGGATCCGTCGTCGCCCTCGACGACCTCGCCTTCGAGGTCTCGCCCGGGCAGGTCTTCGGGTTTCTCGGCGCGAATGGCGCGGGCAAGACGACGACGATGCGGATCACGCTCGGCGTCCTCGAGCCCGACGCGGGCCAGGTCACGTGGCGCGGCGTCGAGAGCCACCTGCTGCCGCGCTCGACCTGGGGCTACCTCCCCGAGGAGCGGGGTCTGTACCCGCGGATGCGGGTCATGGAGCAGCTGGTGTTCTTCGCGGGGCTCCACGGCGTCCCGGCGGAGCGGGCGAAACGTGAGGCGACGTCCTGGCTCCGCCGGTTCCGCGCCGAGGATCTCGCGGGCCGGCGGGCCGAGCAGCTCTCGAAGGGCAACCAGCAGAAGATCCAGTTCATCGCGGCGGTCCTCCACGACCCGCAGGTGATGCTCATGGACGAGCCGTTCACGGGCCTCGACCCGGTGAACGTCATGCTCCTCCGCGAGGCATTCCTCGAGCTCCGCGATCGCGGCCGCACGGTCGTGTTCTCCACCCACCAGATGGAGGTCGCCGAGGCGTTGTGCGAGGCGGTCGCGATCGTCGACCGTGGCCGGATGGTCATCGGCGGCTCGCTGCGCGACGTCCGGCGATCGACGGGTCGGCGGCTGGTGCGCATCTCGGTGGCCGACGACCACCGGATGCCGTGGCTCGCGCGGGTCCCTGGCGCGCGGATCCTGCAGCCCGGCGTCGAGCGATCGTCCGTCGAGCTCGATGCCGGCACGGAGCCCGAGCAGGTGCTCGCGGCCGCGGTCGCCGCCGGCGCCCGGGTCCTCCATTTCGAGGTCGCGGACCCGACGCTCGAGCAGGTGTTCATCGACCACGTGGGCCGCCCCGCCGACGAGGACACGCACCTCGCCGCCGCCGACAACGATGGCCGGCCGGTCACGGTGTCCGGCGGGCGAGCCGCGGGTGAGGACGCGGCATGACGGGCGCCACCACACCCGTCGGTCGGACCGAGGGCTCGGGCGGCGCCGGGAACGTCGCCCTCGTGGCGAAGCGTGAGTACATCGAACGTGTCCGCTCGCGCGCGTTCCTGTTCTCGACGCTCCTGCTCGCGGGCCTCGCGATCGTGATCTCGCTCATCCCCCTCGGGGTGCGACTCGTGGACCGGGCGACCGTGACCCGGGTCCTCGTCGTGTCGAGCGAACCCGCGCTCGCGGACCAGGCTCTCGGGACGCTCGACCAGTTCCTCAACACGAACACCGCCGAGCGCGGCGCGCCGACGTTCACGTTCGAGCGCCTCGACGACGCCGGCATCGCCCGCCGCCTGGTCCAGGACGGTGCGGTTGCCGGCGCGATGACCGTCGAGCGGGGCACCGACGGTGGTCTCGACGTCACGGTGCTCAGCGTCGGCGGCCTCACCGCGGATCGGGCGCAGCTGCTCCAGGTGGGCTCCTTCGCGGTGGGCATCCTCGACTGGACGGCGTCCAACCCCGGTTCGACGAACGCCTTCATCATCCCCGGGTTCAGGGTCACCGATCCGAACGTCTCGACCGGGACCGCGGCAACGGACGGCGGCGACACGCTCGACCCCGCGGAGTACGCCAGCCGCCGGATCGTCGGGATCGTGTTCGTCGTGCTGTCGTTCCTCACCCTCGTGTTCTACGGGCTGTGGGTCGCATCGGGCGTGGTCGCCGAGAAGGCCGGGCGGGTGATGGAGCTCCTGATCTCCGCCGCGACCGCCCCGCAGCTGGTCATCGGGAAGATCCTGGGGATCGGCCTCGCGGGCCTCACGCAGGTGTCGCTCGTGCTGCTGCCCGCGCTGCTCGCCCTGCTCGCGTCGGGCGAGATCGGCAACCAGGTGCTCGGTCCGGACGCGGCCGCCGCGCCGTCGCTCGCCGGACTCTCGCCGGGGCTGCTCGGCGCGTTCCTCGTCTACTTCGTGCTCGGCTTCGCGCTGTATGCGGCGCTGTACGCCGGTGCGGGCTCGCTCCTCAGTCGCGCCGAGGATCTGCAGATCATCGCGTTGCCGCTCTCGATCCCGGCCATCATGGGCTACTTCCCGGCGGTGCTCGCCCTCTCCGGCGGCTCGAGTGCGTTCATCCGCTTCGCCTCGTACGTGCCGCTGTGGAGCCCGTTCGTGATGATGGCCCGGCTGTCGATCGGCCGGGTGGAGCCGTGGGAGATCGCGTTGTCGGTCGGCCTGCTCCTCGTGACCGTGCCGGTGGTGACGATCCTCGCGATCCGGGTCTATCGGGCGGGCGTGCTCCTGTACGGCCAGCCGCCGACCGTCGGGCTGTTCCTGCGCACCTTGCGCGGCTAGAGGCCCTCGACGCCCGGCTCGTCGTCGAACGGCAGCCGCCGGAACAGCGCGAGCACGGGCGCCGTGCCGCCGCCGGGCGGATCAGGTTCCGCGCCCTCCGCAGCCGCCGCAGCCGCCGGGGTTGCTCCCGGCTCGCTCGCGGCGATCGACCGCCAGAGCCGGCTGTGCACACCGGGCAGGTAGGGGGACGTCCGGCGTCTCGCGAGGACCCCTGCGATCCCCTGGGCCGAGACCGCGTCGTGGAGCGCGCGGCCCTCGGCGGCGATGGCGGGCACGACAAGCACCTCGTCGCCCGGGCGGAGCACCTTGCGCAGGATCGCGCGCCGTTTCTCGAGCGGTGTGCGGAGCAGCCACACCCCATCGAGGTGGAGGATGTCGAACACGAGCAGCGCGACTGGCCGTCCTGCCGTCCCGTTGAGACGGCCGCGGAGCGCGTCGTCATCGGCGCGACCGGCCGCGTCCACGACAACGAGCTCGCCGTCGAGCACCGCCGACCGCGCCGCGATGCGGACCGCGAGCCCGCCGAGCTCCGGCAGGCGCGGCGCGAGGTCGAGGCCCGTCGGGTCCACGACCCGGACGTCACCCGTGCCCGGCTGCTCGGCCGGACCGACGAACACCAGGGCGCGGTGACCCCCCCACGTCGGCTCGAACAGGTGGTCGGGGGAGTCGAACGGGTCGGGTCGCGGCACCGGCCACATCGGCGCGACGGCACCCGGGGCGGGGAGCGCCGGATCGAGCCTGAGAGAGAGCTGCTCGGCGGCCATCGCGGTCCGATGGTAGCCCGTCCGGTTGGCGGGGATAGACTGGCGGGACCGCCGCGCGCCCACGACCCGGGCGCCGCAGACCCGGCCCGCCACCCGGATGGATCACCCCTTGGAGGAGCCCGTGCCTCGACCTGCCCGCCCCGACGACGTGTATCGGCTCGCCGTCCCGTTCGAGCCTCGCCTGTCGCCCGACGGCGCGCGCGTCGTATTCACGGTCAAGCGGTCGGCGATCGGCAAGGACGGGTATCGAGAGGCGATCTGGTCCGTGCCCGCGGACGGGTCGGCGCCGGCGCAGCAGCTGACGCTCGGGACCCGCTCCGACCGGTCGCCGAGGATCTCTCCGGACGGCCGGACGCTCGCGTTCATCAGCGACCGGCGGCTGTATGCCGAGGAGGAGCCGGACCGGCCGAAGGACCCGAAGGAGCGCGACGACTGCTTCCAGGTCCACCTGCTGCCGCTCGACGGCGGCGAGAGTCGCCGGCTGACCGACCTGCCGAAGGGTGTGACCGAGCTTGCCTGGTCACCGGACGGCACGACGCTCGCCGTCCTCACCTCGTCGCTCGGCGCGACCCTGGAGGAGGACCGGCGCAAGCGTGGCCGCCCCGCGAAGCCGAAGCCCGGCGAGACGCCGCTGTCCGATTACCGGTTCATCGACCGGCTCAACTACCAGTACAACGGCACGGGGTTCATCGACGACAAGGACCAGCACCTGTGGCTGGTCGACGTCGCCTCCGGCGAGGCGCGGCCGCTCGTCGTCGGCGCGACGGGGGAGGAGCACCCCGCCTGGTCGCCCGACGGCACGCGCATTGCCTTCTCGGCGAACCGGCGGCGCAACGCCGACCTCGAGGAGCGGCGCGCGATCTGGGTCGTGGAGGTCGCGACGGGCGAGGTGACGCTCATCGCACACGGGGGCGACGCGATCTTCACGTCGCCGGGCTGGACGCCGGACGGGGAATCGATCCTCGCGCTCGGCGACCAGTGGCCGCGCGTGGGGTACCGAACCGCGATATGGCGCTTCGCCGCCGATGGCTCCGATGCTGCCCTACGCGGCGGAACCGACCTCCTCGCGCGCAGCGAGCTCAAGCCGGACGCGACGATGAACAGCGACGTGACGCTGGGCGAGGGGGCGCGGATCGTCCCGACCGCGGACGGGAAGGCGGTCCTGTTCACCGCTCCGATCGACGGCTCGTACGAGCTCTGGCGCGTGGCGCTCGACGGCGCCGGGGAGCCGGAGCGGCTGACGCAGGACGAGTGGTACCTCTCGGGCTGGGATGCGGTCGCGCGGCCCGGTCGCACCGACCGCGTGGTGGCCATCCGGTCGAGCGCGACCCTGTTTCCGGAGGTCGTCTCCCTCGACGTCTCCCGGGGAGGCGTCGCGGACGCGGTGCGGACCCTGACGACGCTGAACGATGACCTTGCCGGGGATCTCGATCTCGTCCAGCCCGTCGAGCGCCGCTGGCACAGCGACGGCCGCGAGATCCAGGGCTGGCTCCTCCCGGCGGGGCCCGGCCGCCAGCCGCTCGCACTCGAGATCCACGGTGGCCCGCACACGCTGTACGGGTGGTCACCGATGCTCGAGTGGCAGATCCTCGCCGGCGCCGGGGTCTCCGTGCTCGCCACGAACCCCCGCGGTTCCGAGGGATACGGCGAGGCATTCAACCGCGCGAACCTCGGCGACTGGGGCGACGGGCCGATGGCGGACGTCATCGCAGGCGTCGACCAGGTGATCGAAGACGGCCTCGCGGACCACGATCGGCTCGGCGTCACGGGCGGCTCGTACGGTGGCTATCTCACGAACTGGATCGTGGGCAAGACCCGGCGGTTCAAGGCCGCCCTGACCGCCCGCTCGTGCGTCGACATGCGGATGCTGTTCCTCACGGGCGACATCTCGGGCGGCGAGTGGGCCTCGATCGAGTTCGGCCGCAACCCGTGGGACGACGACGCCTACTTTTACGAGATCTCGCCGCTGCGGCTCGCGAAGGACATGCACACGCCCCTGCTGATCCAGCACAGCGAGCGGGACCTGCGCACGACCGTCGGTCAGGCGGAGGCGCTGTTCGCGGTCCTGCGCTCGCTCAAGCGGCCGGTCCGGTTCATGCGTGTCCCGGACGAGTCGCACGAGCTGACCCGCTCGGGGACCCCGTTCCGCCGCGTCGAGAACCTCGTCCAGGTGCGCGACTGGTTCACGCACTTCCTCGTCCGCGGCGAGACCCGACTGCCGGCCACGCCCAGGAATCGTGCCGGGCGCTGAGCCCGGTGGATGCGGGCTGAGGCTCGACACGGCCGGGTAGACTCGCAGCCCATGACCACGTCCGTCGCTCGGGACAGCGCCACGCGGGACCGCGCGCACGAGCTCATCCGTGCGTACGACGGTCGCGCGGGCAGCCTCGGCACGCTGCTCGGGCGGGTGACACCGGTCGACCAGGTCGGCGTACAGGAGCGCGTGGCGTCGCTCCAGAAGCGGTCGATCAAGAAGGCGTCGAAGGTGTGGGCCCTCGACCTCGCGATCCGGATGATGGACCTGACGACCCTCGAGGGGAAGGACACGCCGGGCAAGGTCCGGGCACTCTGCCAGAAGGGGATGCACCCGAAGCCGGGCGACCCGTCGATCCCCCACGTGGCGGCGATCTGCATCTACCCGACATTCGTCGCCGATGCCCGCGAGGCGCTCGTGGGCTCCGGCGTGAAGGTCGCCTCGGTCGCGACGGCGTTCCCGTCGGGCCAGTCGTTCCTCGACATCAAGCTCGCCGAGACCCGTGCGGCCGTGGCGGCCGGCGCCGACGAGATCGACATGGTGATCGACCGGGGCGCGTTCCACACGGGCGACTACCAGGCGGTGTTCGAGGAGATCGTCGCGATCAAGGAGGCGTGCGGCGACGCGCATCTCAAGGTCATCCTCGAGACCGGCGAGCTGGGTACGTTCGACAACGTGCGACGCGCGTCGGTCCTCGCGATGGCGGCCGGCGCGGACTTCATCAAGACATCGACCGGCAAGATCACGCCTGCCGCGACGCTCCCGGTGACGCTCGTGATGCTCGAGGCGATCCGGGACTTCGAGCGGGTGACGGGCAAGCAGATCGGGATGAAGCCCGCCGGCGGCATCCGCACGGCCAAGGAGGCGATCCAGTACCTCGTCGTCCTGTACGAGACGCTGGGGCCGCGCTGGATGACGCCCGACTGGTTCCGGTTCGGCGCGTCGTCGCTGCTCAACGACGTCCTGATGCAGCTCGAGAAGGAGCGGACCGGCGCCTACCAGCGCCCGGATCACTTCACGCTCGACTGAGCGAGCCTTCTCCTACGCCCTGACCGGCACTCCCGCGTCGGCGAGATGCCCGTCGACGCCGTCCAGGCGCGTGACGCCGGGAACGGTGCGGGCGAGGAAGTCCAGCACGATCGCGGTCTGTCGCACCCGCTCGTCGACGTCGAACGAGGAATGGCCCGTCGAGTAGGTGTACACCTCGGGCTCCACGCCACGCGCCCGCAACCGCTCCACGTAGTTCCAGACCTGCCGGATCGGGCAGCGGCTGTCGTTCTCGCCGGCGAGGATCAGCAGGGGGACGCGCACGGCATCGGCGTACTCGATCGGGTTCCGCTCGCGGTACAGCGCAGGCAGCTCGGCCGGAGCGCCGCCGAACAGCGCGCGGTCCATGGCCTGGAGGAGCGGGCTCTCGTCCTCGTATGCCGCCACGTAGTCGGCGACCGGGACGCCGCCGATCGCGCTCGTGAAGCGATCGGGATGCCGGCCGATCCCGAGGAGCGTGACGTAGCCGCCCCACGACCAGCCCGCGAGCACAACGCGCGAGGGATCCGCCAGCCCACGGGCGACGAGGTCGTCGAGGCCCGAGAGCACGTCCTCGAGCTCCAAAAAGCCGACGTTGCCGGTGAGCACGTCCCGCCACGCTTGCCCATAGCCAATGGACCCGCGGTAGTTGACCATCGCGACGAGGAAGCCGGCGTCGACGTGCGCCTGCACGTCGGGCGCCCAGCGGTCGAGATCAGCGGAGTGGGGGCCGCCGTGCACCCGGAGCATCACCGGGAACGGTCCGTCGCCCTCGGGCCGCACGAGGAAGCCGTGGACCTGGTCGCCGTTGGGGTTCGGAAACCACCACGTCTCGAAGTCGCGGCCTGGGGGTGCTGCGGGTCCCACGGCCTCGAGCAGCGGGATCGTCGAGCCCACCTCGAGGATGCGCGCCGGGTGCTCGCCGTGGTGGACGCGGTACCAGACGGCGCCGTCGGGCCGGACGGCAGCGGCGGTGATCGAGCCCGGCTCGGTGTCGAGGCGCTCGATCCGCTGCGTCGCGAGGTCGTACCGGTGCAGGTGGTGGCGCCCTTCGACGAGCTGCAGGAGCAGGATCGCGCTGCCGTCTGGCCACCAGTCGATCGGCTGGACCGGCCCCACGAGCGCGAGCTCGAGGTCCGTCACCTCTCCGGTGCCGACGTCCCACACGGCGGGGCGCTCCTCGCCGGTTCGTTCGTGCGTGATCGCGAGCCGGGCGTCGCCGGGGACCGGGGAGAAGCCGCACGCGTCGAGCTGCCGCCCCTCGTCGCGCAGCTCCCCGATCATCGCCCCCGTCGACGCGTCGATCGCCCGGAGCCACGGATGCATCACGTCGCCGTCCTCCGCGACGGCGAGCGCGACCATCGCCTCGTCCGCGGACAGGGCGCCGGTCTCGCCGACCGCCGCGAGCGACGGGCCCGCGAGGCGGATCGGCTGCGAGTGCTCGTGCACCTTGCGGGCGGGACCGCCGTCGTCCGCGATCCAGATCGA
>DATFQL010000213.1:0-2293 GCA_035264305.1 Candidatus Limnocylindrales bacterium
TGCCGGTCGCGACGACGACGGCGTCCGCCTCGAGGGCGGGTCCGGCGGAGAGATCCACGCGAAGCGGATCGTCGCGGACCGCCGTCGCGTGGGCGCGAATGTGGGCGAACCGTGCCGGCGAGGCCGCCCGGGCCTCGGAGAGCAGGGCGCCGAGGTACGCCCCGAACACGTGCCGTGGCGGGAACGTGTCCGGGCTGCAGCCGGCGAAGGCGCGGAAGTGGTCGGGGTCTTCCGGGACGCCGGACATCGTTATCGCCGGGACGTTGAGGCGGTGCCAGGGGTCGCTGGTTCCGAAAGCGACGCCGGTGCCCAGGCGCTCGCGCGGCTCGACGATCAGGATGGTGGCGTCACGCGTGGCGCGCCGCAGCAGCTGGATCGCCGTCAGCGTCCCCGAGGCGCCACCGCCGACGACCACGACGCGCCGCCCCTCAGCCATCTGCGGAGGCTACCAGTCGTGCAGGCCGCCCCGTGGCACCCACGTATGATCCGCCCATGCTCCTCGCGGTCGACATCGGCAACACGAACCTGACGCTCGGCCTCGTGGAGGACGGTGCGCTGGAGTCCGTCCGCCGGGCGGCGACACGCCACGCGGGCACCCCGGACGAGCTCGAGGTGGTGCTCCGTGACCTCCTGGCGCTCGACGAGCACGCATTGCACGGCGTCTCGGCGATGGCCGTCGCGTCGGTGGTCCCGGGTGTCACCGCGGCGCTGTCGACGGTCGCGACGCGGCTCGGGATCCCGGTGCTGCTCGCCTCGTCGGGGACGGTGCCGATCGCGATCCGTGTCGATCGGCCCGACCTCGTCGGCGCCGACCGGATCGTGAACGCGCTCGCGGTGGTCCGGCTCCACGGATCGCCGGCAGTCGTCGTCGACTGCGGCACCGCAACGACGCTCGACTGCGTCGCGGGTGACGGGGCGTTCGTGGGCGGGGCCATCGCCCCCGGGCTCGAGCTCGGGCTGGAGGCGCTCGCCGGTCGAACCGCGAAGCTGCCGCGGGTCGAGCTCCGGGCGCCAGACCGGGTGATCGCGCGCGACACGGTGGCCGCGATCCAGGCCGGGACGGTGATCGGGTACCAGGCGCTCGTCGCCGGGCTCATCGGCCGTGCGCGCACGGAGCTCGGGGACGCCGCCGGCATCCCGGCTGACCGCGTCCACACGATCCTCACCGGCGGCCTCGCCGCAGCGCCCTGGGCCCTCGACGTCAGCGGGGTCGACCTCATCGACCCCGATCTCACCCTCAAGGGGCTCGCCATCCTCCACGCGGAGGTGGCGGGTGGCGCGCCGTTCCGCGAAGCCGCGCCGGACGCCCCGCTCGCAGCCTGGGATATCGAGACCGCCTCATGACGCGCCGGCTCGAGGGACGGCTCATCGGCCTAGGCGTCTGCGGGTCGATCGCGGCATACAAGGCCGCCGAGCTCGTGCGACTGCTGCGCGCCGAGGGCGCCGACGTCGTCGTGATGCTCACCCCGTCCGCGGCGGCCTTCGTCGGCCCGCTCACGTTCGAGGCCCTGTCGCGGCACGCCGTCGAGACCGACGTCCTCGGGTTGCTGCCCGACCAGCGGATCGCGCACATCGTCGTCGCCGACACCGCGGACGCGATCGTCGTCGCGCCCGCGACCGCGCGCTGGCTCGGGGCGATGGCCAACGGGATCGCCGACGACACGGTCACGGCGACGTGTCTCGCGACCGCCGCGCCGGTCGTATTCGCGCCCGCGATGGATGGCGACATGTGGACGCACAGGGCGACGCGCGACAACGTCGGGCGGCTCACTCGCGACTTCGGCTACAGGCTGGTCCCGCCTGAGTCCGGGAGCCTCGCGTCGGGTCAGGAGGGAGTGGGACGGCTCGCGGAGCTGCCCCTCATTGTCGACGCCATCGTCGACGCCATCGACGACCGCCCCGTCCGCCAGCCCGACGCGCGCGCCCGGCCGCCGCTCGTCGCCGAGCGTCGCGAGCCGGATCTGACGGGGCGCCATGTCGTTGTGAGCGCCGGAGGGACCGCCGAGCCGATCGATCCCGTGCGGTTCATCGGCAACCGGAGCACCGGGAAGATGGGGGTGGCCGTGGCCGAGGCCGCGCTCGCCCGCGGAGCGGCGGTCACGGTCGTCGCCGGGCGCGTCGAGGTCCCCCTCCCCGCCGCCGCCGCCGTCCTCCCAGCCGAGAGCACCGCTGCCATGCGCGATGCCGTCCTGCAGGCCGTGATCGAGCGCCCGTGCGACGCCCTCGTGATGGCCGCGGCCGTCGCCGACTTCCGCCCCGAGTCGGCCGCCGCGACGAAGCTCACGAGGGGCGA
>DATFQL010000214.1:0-5498 GCA_035264305.1 Candidatus Limnocylindrales bacterium
TCGTGCAGCCACGTTGGAATGCTACTCAACGGAGAACGCTCCGCACACCCGCCGGTCGTACCAGATTCCGGTCAGGCGGGCGTGGTGACCCAGTAGCGCTCCGCTGCGCCGTTGGGGACGCGGCCCAGGTCCGCGATCCGCATCGCGTGACTGCGAACCGCCTTGGCCATCGCCTTTGGGTCGTTGAACAGCCGCCCGACCTGGCTCTCGTAGATCGCGATCCCCCGGATCTTGCGTTCGATCTGGTCGCTGACGTCCGCGAACTCCGGGGACACCGACACGCCCTCGGGTAGCCCGGGGATGATGCCGCCCGGCAGCTCCTCGATCCGGGTGAAATCGTCCCACCAGGCGTATGGGAAGTCCTCGTAGTAGGCGATCCGCCCGACGTACTCGGGACCCGGCATCACCCATCGCCGCGCGTCGTGGATCAGGGCCGTGCCCGCGTCTCGCACGAGCCGGTGGTCGACGTGGCCGCCAACGGCAAGCGGCAGGTAGACGCGCTGCGGCTCGAGGCGCGCGATCTCGCGGCGGAGGATGTCGACCGGCGCCGCGTCGTCCGGCCGGGGCTCGCCCAGCAGCTGGTCGTCGCCCTCGTAGCCGCGGTACACCGCGTCGGGGAGGTCCAGCCAGACGATCGACACCTCGGCGAAGGCGGCGTAGCGCTCGTCCTCGAGGCGGCGCGCGGCGAGCAGGTCACCGGCCTCGGCCGCGTCCAGCCGCTCGGTCGTGAGGACGGCACCCTGGGTCGCGAGGTCGTCGATGACCGCCTGGCCGGCGAGGCTCTCGTTGTGGATGTTCGCCCGGCGATACCACGACGACCGCTGCCAGAAGCGCTTCGCAGCGGCGTCCGCGTCCGACTGTGTCGCGTCGAGCCCCTCCTTCGACGCCTGCCACGGCGCCGCCGAGGAGTCCTCGGGATAGTCGGCGATGAGGTGCGAGCGGTTGAACGCCTCGGTGACCGGCCAGACCGCCTTCGTGCCGAACCCGAGCGCCTCGCGACCCGGTATCTCGCCGCCGCTCCCCGAATACACGGTGAGGATCGTCACGGTCTGACCCAGCTCGCGGAGGCTCGCGATGAGCCCCCCGCACGAGAGCGCGACGTCGTCCGGGTGGGGCGCGATGAAGACATGGGTCATGGCAGGCGGAGTATACGGGCGGGTCCGGGCGTCAGGCGTCCGCTCACGAGTCCCACCCGGCCTCGCCGATGAGCGGCACGAACACGCACGGGCCGTCCGACCACTCGCGCCACTCGGACCCGTGGCGCTCCACCACGATCAGCTGCTGCTCGCGTCGCGTGCCGACCGGGATCACCAGGCGCCGCCGCTCACCGAGCTGCTCGCGCAGCGGATCGGGAACAGCCGGCGCGCCAGCAGCGACCACGATCCCGTCCCACGGCGCCCCGTCCGGCGCGCCGAGCGTCCCGTCGCCGGTCCGCACCTCGACGAGGTCCCCGTACCCGAGTCGCGCGAGCCGCTCGGCGGCCGATGCCGCCAGGTCCGCCTCGCGCTCGATCGAGGTCACGCGGCACCCGAGCTCCGCGAGGACAGCGGCCTGGTACCCGGAGCCCGTCCCGATGTCGAGCACGCGGGCGTCGGGCACCAGCTCGAGCAGCTCGGTCATTCGGGCGACCATGTAGGGCTGGCTGATCGTCTGCCCGGCCCCGATCGGCAGGGGTGCGTCCTGGTACGCCTCGGGGCGCTCCTCCTCGGGCACGAACGCCTCACGCGGAACGGCGGCCATGGCCGCGAGGACGCGCGGGTCCTTGATGTCTCGTCCGCGGAGCTGCGCCTCGACCATCCGCGTCCGGGCCTCGCTCGTGCGGTCCGGGCGCTCGTTCATCGGTCTGGGCGTCAGCTCGCGGCGGGGCTCGCGGGCGGGCTCGCCGACACGGCGGGCGACGGGCCCGGCGAGACGCTCGAGGACGGGCTCGCAGCCACGGACGAGTTGGGGGACGCCGACGGCGACACCGAGGCGCTCGATGCCGGCGATTCACTGACCTCTGCCGTCGGCGTCGCGGTCGTCGCGGGGAACAGCCCGCTCGCGAGGCCGCTGTGGCCGAAGAGCAGGGCGTACGCGAAGATCGCGACGAACACCCCCACGATCGCGATCACGAACCAGGCGGACGCCCGATCGTCGACGTGGACGGCCCGGTCCGAGACGGATGGCGCGGCCGCAGCTGCCGGTGCTGCCTTTCCTGGAGTCCTGCGCCCTCGACGTGCCGGCTCCGTCGTCGCGGCTGCACCCGTCGCGACGGCCGGTGCCGTCTCGGCTTCTTCTGCCTCTGCCGTCTCGGCCTCGACGGTCGCCGCCGCGGCCGCAGCCGCTTCGGCCTCGACGGCCTCGTCCTCGACGTCGCCTTCGAGCGCCTCGGCCTCGATCTCGTCGTCGGGTGCCTCGGGGTCGCGCTCGTGATCGGTCATGGACGGGTGTGTCTCCTGCTCGCGGGCGTCGACGGGCGTCGCCTCACGCGGCCGTCAGTGTAGCGAGCACCGGGCGTCGCGAGCCGGGACGGGCGGTCACGCGTCGCGAACGGCGGGCACGAACAGGCCGGCGAGACCCGACACGACCGCGATGAGCCCTGCGACGGCGATGACGGGGCCAACCCCGGTGATGCCGGCGAACAGGCCCGCGAGGATCGTGGCGAGCGTCATCCCGCCGAACACGATCGCGAACCGAAAGCTGACCACGCGCGCCATGAGCTCAGGTGGCGTCCGCTCCTGGAACAGCGTCTGGCTCGGGATCACGAACGCCATGTTCGCGACGCCGATGCCGAACATCAGGCCGAGCATGATCGGGAGCGGGGGGACGAAACCGACGAGGAACACGAGCGCGCCGAAGACCGTGTACGCCCCGATGATGAGCTTGCCCTTGGGGATCCGTGCCGTGATGAGGCCGAGCGCGAACCCGCCGACCAGGTTGCCGATCCCGATCGCCGTCTCCATGAACGCGTAGCTGGCCTCGCTCGTCGCGGGCGTCACGGCCTCAGCGATCACGAACCCGAGGCCGGTCACGACACCGACCGCGAACTGCGCCCCCGTGCTTTGAACCGTGTTCGCGAGGAGCACGGCCTCGGTGCGCAGGAACGCCCAGCCGTCGCGAAGATCGCGGCGCACCTCCGTGATCGTCGGGACGCCGCTAGGGGTCACCGGCTCGGGATGGTCCTCCAGGGGTTCTCCCGGGGTCGGCCGGACCCGCCGGACGACCGGTGGCACGACCATCGTTCCGAGCAGTGCGGCCGAGGCCAGGTACGTCACGCCGTCGATCCAGAACGCAAGCGCCACGGACGACCCGAGGAACAGGACGAACAGCCCGGCGATCGGGTAGGCGATCGTGTCGGCGAACGTCTCGCCGACCCACATCGCGGAGTTCGCCGCGAGCAGATCGTTGTCCTCGACGATCCGCGGCAGGATCGCGACGCGGGCCGGCCGGAAGAAGATCGAGACGGTCGTGATGAGGAACACGATCCCGTACACGAGCCAGATGTTGACGCTGATCGCGACCGGGACGAGGAGCACGAGGGCCGCTCGGAGGATGTCCGACACGACGAGGACCTGCTTCTGGTCCCAGCGATCGACGAGCGCACCGGCGACGGGCGAGAACAGCAGGTTCGGGACGTTCGCGGCGACGAACGTCAGCGCGACCTGCAGCGGCGACTTGGTCGCCTCGTAGACGATGAACAGCAGGGCGATCTGGTTGACCCGGTCGCCGAACAGGCTGATCAGCTGGCCGACCCAGAGCGCCGAGAACGAGCCGTTCAGGGCCAGCCTGATGTAGGGGTGGCGCCGGATCTGGTCGAGGATCGACGGGCGGCGTCGCGCGACCGTGTCCGCCGGCGTGAGCTCGACGAGCGTGCCGTCAGGGAGGCGACCGAATGTCGGGGCGGCGAGACCGGTGCTCGTCGAGCCGAGCATCAGCGGTCGCTCGAGAGCCGCAGTGTCCTCGAGCGCGGGGCTCAGGCCCGTGCTTGCGGGAATCGCCGCGGCGCCCGGTGCGTTGGTGCCGACGCCCCCGGCCGGCGCCCGAAGCCGAGCCGTTCCGCTCACGCCGAGGAGTCTCCCCTCACGGGCCTCGTCGAGCGCCCGTTGGACCTCGGCGGGGGAGCGGAGCAGTGTCGCGAACAGGAAGAAGGCGAGACCGGCGGACAGGAACAGGTCGCCGATCGAGGCCACGTTGTTCACCGGCCAGACCGGGATCGGGATGACGTCAGCGAGCGGGCCGAGCCGGAGGATGAACTCGGCGTCCAGCTCGTAGAGCGGGATGTGGAGAACCGAGTTGAGGTCGCCGGTCAGCCCCGCGAAGGCGTACGCCTCCATCCAGACGGGCATCTTCCCGCCGTTGACCATGATCACGAGGCCGTTGAGCGCGACCCCGATCAAGGCGAGCGCGAGGCCCGGGTACGTCCGGTTGTGCCACAGCGTGAACAGCAGGAGCCCGTACGCGAGTCCGAGCAGCGGCATCCGCAGGACGTCCACGATGCCGACACCCAGCCCGAGGAGCGCCTCCGTCCCGAACCGGATGATGACCGCGACGAACAGGAGGGGCAGGTACTGGAGGCGGATGTCCGCCAGGCGCTCGATTCGGCCGCCGAGCAACAGGCCGAGGACGAGCCCGAGCGCGATCCCGCCGATCAGCATCGGTGGATTCTGCGGGGCGCGGTCGGCGCCGTGGCGCTTGGCGCGTGCAGAAGCTGGAGGGTCTCGGCCCTCAGGACGCGTCGACCGGGGCGCTCGCGGCAGAGCCCGTCGGGGCCGCGGCGTGGGCGACTCGGTTGGCGTGCGTCGAGATCAGCGGGATCGGTCGCGGCTGGAGCGTGCGGCCCGGGTCGCTCACGCCTTCGACCCAGGTGGTGCGGACGAACGCATCGACGACCTTGGGGTCGAACTGGATGCCGGCGAACTTGCGCAGCTCGCCGAGCGCCTGCTCCGCCGTGAGCGGCGTCATCCGGTACGGCCGTTGAGCGGTCATTGCCTCGAACGCGTCGGCGACGTGCAGGATGCGGGCGAGCAACGGGATCTCGTCGCCGATGAGCCGATCCGGGTAGCCCGAGCCGTTGTACCACTCGTGGTGGTGGCGGATGATCGGAAGCTCCCGGCTGAGCCGGGTGACCGGCTGGATGATCTGCGCGCCCAGCACCGGGTGCGCGTTCATGATCATCCGCTCCTCTCGGTTCAGCCGCTCCTGCTTCAGCAGCACGTTGTCGGGCACGCCGATCTTGCCGACGTCGTGGAGGAGGCCGCCCCACTCGAGCGCCTCGAGGTCCGCAGTGCTGACCCGCATCTGCCGTCCGATATCGACCGAAATCGACCGCACCCGCTGCGAGTGCTTGCTCGTATACGGGTCGCGCTTGTCGACCGCCTCCGCGAGCGCCCCAATGGTCTGCGTGAACATCTCCCGCATCTCGACGAACCGCTGGTACGCGACGCGCGTGGTGAAAAGCGGAAGCCCGAACAGAAGCGTTGTCCACCAGCCACCTGGCCCGAGGTACATCTGCGCCATAA
>DATFQL010000215.1:0-9986 GCA_035264305.1 Candidatus Limnocylindrales bacterium
GGGCGCTGGTCGACATGGCCTTCGAGCGGCATGGTGCCCGTCGCGTCCACGCCTCGACGATGAAGGTGAACGACGCGTCGTGGCGGGTCATGGAGAAGGCCGGGATGCGGTTCGTGCGCGTGTTCTTCGGGGAGTGGCCGGAGCGGATCCCCGGTGACGAGGAGGGGGACGTCGAGTACGCGATCACACGCGACGAGTGGCAGGCGGACCGGGAGCGCGCGGGTCGCTAGGCGACGGGCCCAGCCGCCGATCCCGGGACGGGCTCGTGGGCCGGGGCGCCCCTGACCTGGAGCACGAGTGCGCCGAGGAGGACGAGGGCGGCGCCTGCGAGCTGGACCGGGGACAACGCCTCGCCCAGCCACAACCCCGCGAGGATCGTCCCGACGACGGGCTCGAGAAGCATCAGGATGCCCGTCCGCGTGCCGCCGATCGCACGGATCGCCGTGAGGAACAGGAGCGACGCGAGGCCGGCCGAGACGACCCCGGCGACGACGATGAACGGCACCGGGTCGAGGGATCGGAACGGCGCGATGAGATCGTCCGCCTGGCCCGCGAGGAGGGCGATGAGCGCGGCGCCGACGAGCGACGTCGAGAGGATGACGAGCGTGGCCCCGTCCGCGGGGACCGACCGGTACCCAGAACGGCTCACGGTCACGAAAACGACCTGGCTCGCCGCCGCGACGAGCCCGAGGACGATCCCGAGCGGGTGGAGCGGTGCGCCCGTGCCGGGATCGAGGCCGCCCACGAGCACGAGCACGACGCCCAGCGACGACAGCCCGAGGGCCGCGAGCCGGGAGGTCGTGATCCGCTCGCGACCGACGACAACCTCCACGACCACCACTCCAGCCGGATAGGTGTAGAACAGCATCAGCGTGAGCGCGATCGGGATGAGGCCGAACGCGGTGAACATCGCGACGTTCAGCAAGAGCGCCATGAGCGCGGCGACGGCGAGTGTCAGACGGCCCGACCGGGACAGGCCGCGCAGCGCCGCGGCGGTCTCGCGGAGGCCGCCTCGCACGACGAGGAGCGCGCCCAGGAACAGGACGCCGAGCAGCGCGCGCCACGCGGTGAACGCCACCCCGTCGACGCCCGCCTCCGCGCCGAACCTCGCGAGCGGGCCGAGCATGCCGAACAGCGTCGCCGCGACGACGGCCGCGAGCGTACCGGTGAGAAGGATCCGGTCCCGAGGCATGGCGATGGATGGTACCCGCGGAGGTTCGGCCGCACGGCCCGCGCGACCGGCACCTTTCTGTAACGGAGAGGCGGGACCTCGGCCGGTGTGCGCACGCTGTCGCCGGGCACGGTGAGCGTATGGCTGACGAATCCGAGCTTCGAGCCACGTCCGACTCGATGCTCTCGATGCTCGACGAGGTGCGGGGCCTGGAGTCCCGTAAGCGCGAGCACGTCGTGGGTACCGAGGAGTTCGCCCATCTCGCGTGGGAGGTGGCCGAGCTCGCCCGGGTCATCGTGCGCTGGTCCGAGCTCCAGCTGCGCCAGGCGAACGAGGCGCTGACGCACGACGGGACGGAAGGCGTGCCCCTCGTCGACGTGCCGGCCAGGCGTCTCGACCACGTGCTCGCCGACTGGCGGCAGGCCGAGATGCGGCTGTCACAGGCGCTGCCGGGCTCCGCCGACGCCGAGTCCGCCGCCGCCGAGGTGGCCCGGCTTCGGGAGGAGTACAGCGTGCTCCAGGACCGCAAGATCGTCGAGCAGCGCCGGCGCTGACCCTCGTCGTCTCAGGTGCCGCCGTCGCGACGCCCGTCAACCAGACCCATGAGCGACCGTGCGGCCCATGACCCGCCGTACGCGCCCAGAAGCCCGCCGAACACGGCGCCGAGCGCGATGAGGCCGATGACCGGCACCGGTGTCACGGACACGGCGGCCTGGATCCCGAGGCCAGCCCCGAGCAGCACGCCGCCCAACCCGCCGACGAACTCCGCCACGCCTCGACGGCTGACGGCCATCAGATCGGCCGGGTCGTCGCTCGCCCGTCGCCACCGGACGAGCGCCGGGAGCAGCGCCAGGAGACCTGCGGCCATGATCACCACCCCAAGCGACGCGAGGTAGAGCCCGAGCGAGAGGGATCCCTCGCCGCCCCGGTTCTCCCAGGCTGTGATGTCGTGCTGTGCGGCCCGATATCCCGTGGCGACGCTGAGCGCGGCCAAGCCGACGAGCACGTACGGGATCACGTGGACGAGCCGCACCCGTGACGTGGCCGGGGTCTGGTGGAGGACGAGGAATGCGGTCCCGCCCGCGAGGAGGATGAGGACGATCCCGTCGCCCGCGCCGCCGAGGCCCGAGAAGAAGATCGGCTCGAACCCGGTCCGACCCGGAACCGTTCCCTCCGCCCAGGGCATGAGCCCGGCGATGATCGTCAAGAGCGCGCCGACACCCACGACGGCCCGCGCCGGCGTCAGCACGAGGAACCCGAGCCGGTTGCGATCGCGGGTGGGCTCCCAGCGCATCCACTCCTGCATGTCGCTCACGCGCCGGCCTCCCAGGCCGCGACGAGCCCGTCCCCGCCGATCCGGTACGTCCCGCCGCTGGCGGCGGGACGCGCGAGCGCGAACCGGTCGTCGGGAGGCGGTGGGGCTCCGTCGAGGCGCCCGACGACGTGCGCGCCGATCGCGGGCCCGTGCTTGTACCCGTGGCCGGACCCGCCACCGACCAGCCAGACGTTCGCGAACGCCGGGTGGCGGTCGATCAGGAAGTGGCTGTCGGGAGTCATCTCGTACTGGCAGACCCGGGCGTCGACCACCGGCTGGCGTGCCAGGTCCGGGAACCGGCGAGCAGCGTACTCCCGTGCGACGCGGACGGCGTCGGGGTCCACGAGCCGGTCTCCGGCGGTCGGATCCCATGCAGGCCCGAATCGGTCCGGCGCGACCTTGAACCCGCCGCCTTCGGCGGACGGCAGGCCGTAGAACGGGTGGGCCATGTCGACCCAGCACGGGATGGCCGTGTCCGACCAGCGAACGTCGCCCGGCGCCGGTCCGAGGTAGACGACGTCCTGCTTCGTCACGGCGATCAGGCCGCGAAGCACGTCCGGGAACAGGCCGGGCAGCCACGGGCCTGCGGCGAACACGAATGTGCCGGCGGCGAACCGCCGCCCCGCGTCGTCGACCACGTCGAGGAGCCGCTCCCCGTCGTGCCGGCCCGGCCGCGCCGCCGCGATCCCGAATGACCCGCCGAGGTCCACGAGCCGCCGCGCGACGGTGACGCAGCCGCGGGCCGCCATGAGGACACCGGCCTCGGGTTCGAACAGGGCGCCCGTGATGTCGTCGGTCGCGATCTGCGGCCAGCGGTGGTGCACCTCGTCCGGCGACAGGTCCTCGACCGGGATGTCGAGGGTGCGGAAGGTCGGGATCGTGGCATCCGCGAAACCCCGGTCGTCGCCGGTGAACCAGAGCGCCCCCGCCTGACGGAACAGGACCTGTCCCGTCTCCGCCTCGAGCGTGTGCCAGGCGCCGAGCGACTCGCGTGCCCAGCGCGTGTACAGCTCGTCCGCGCCGTGGCCGCAGCGACTGATCCGTGTCTGGTCGCCGGAGGTCGCGCGCGGATTGCCGGCCCCGAACGAGTCCAGCAGCGTGACGCTGCGCCCACCGCGCCTCGCCTGCAGCGCGGTCCAGGATCCCATGACGCCGGCGCCGACCACGAGCAGGTCGGGTGCCGCGCCGTCCTCGCCGTCGACGACGCCTCCGAGGTCTGCCGGCGGATGGCGAGTGGTCATCGCGGCAGAAGGGTCCCGAGTCCCGCCGCCTCGGCCGCTGCGAGGATCGCGGACCCGAACACGACGTCGGCCAGACCGGTCCCGAGGTGCGTCGCGACGACGCGCCCCCGGGGCCGTCCCGTGCCCGACGTGCCGTCGAGCGACTCGCCGAACATCGCCGTCGGGTCCGGGTAGCCGTCGAACTGCCCCGCCTCCCGGTTGGCGAGGAACTGGCCGAGGTGGTCGACGACGAACAGCCTGGCCGCCTTCGCCACGCCGGCCGAGCAGTACGTGGCGTAGTCGACCGGCACGACAAGCGCGTCGTCGGTGAGCCATTCGGTCGTCATCGCCTGACGCTCCGGCGGCGGGACGAAGGCGGCCGCGCTCACGACGACGTCCGCCCCGGCGACCGCGGCTCGCGCATCGGGCGCGACGGCCGCGGCGGCGATGCCGTCCACGCGCGATGCGAACGCGGCGAGGGACGCCGCTCGGGCGGAGTCGCGGTCGTACACGGCGAGCCGGACGCCGGGCAGCACGTGCCCGATCACCGGCACGTGGCTCCGGCCCTGGACCCCGGCGCCGATGAGCGCGGCTCGCGGGGCGCGGCCGCCCGTCGGTGGCGCCCACGCCCGGACGGCGACGCCGGACGTCGCGGCCGTCCGTTCGGCCGTGATCGGCCCTGCGTCGAGGATCGCGGTCGGGATGCCGGTGAGGGGGTCGTTGAGGAGCAGCGTCGCATTGATCGCCGGGAGGTGACGCTCGTTGTTCTGGCTCACCGCGAGGACCCACTTCATGCCGATCCGATCGCCAGCCCCCGACGGGTCGGCGCCCGGGAGGTATGCGGGCATCGCGTGGCCGAACGAGCCCGCCGGTCGAGGATGGATGCCGATCTTGGGCGGCAGCTCGGCATTCCCGGCAAGCCCGCGCAGGACGGTCTCGGCAAGCGCGAGACGCTCGGCAAGCGAGGGCATCGCCGCCGTGACATCCGCGCCCGAGAGGTAGCGGAGCGGGGGCAGGTCGGTCATCGGGACTCCTGTGGCCCCGCGAGTGTAGGGCGCGGATGCGGCCGAGCATGACGGGCGGTTCGGCCCGCGTCATGCCTCGCCGCCCTTCGATAGGCTGAGGACGTGAACATCGCGCAGAGTCTCGACAACCTCAAGCTCGAGCAGGATGCGATCGTCCTCTACGACGCCCTCGCGACGATCGAGAAGGATCCAGGACGAGCGGCGGCGTTCCGGCACATCGCGGAGAACGAGCGCCGCCATGCCGACATCTGGGCATCGCGGCTCCGGGATCTCGGGGCGCAGGTCCCCCCGCCCGGCCGTCCGCGTGCTCGCGTCCGGCTGATCATCGTCGCGGCCCGGGTGCTCGGGACGCGCGCCGTATCCGACCTCGTCCAGGCGCTCGAGGGGGACGAAGAGGCCGCCTATGGCGCCCAGGAGGTCCACCCGGACATCGAGGCGATCGCGGCGGACGAGCGCGAGCACGCGCAGATCTGGAAGCAGCTCGACGACCCGTCCGCGGGCAATGGCGCCGGCCGCCGGTCCATGAGCGCCGGAAGCACGCAGGCGAGCGCGGTGGTCGCCGCCGCCACCCATCCCCGGGTTGCGCGCGGCGCGCCAGAGAGCCCTGAGGCGATCACGCGCGGCGAGGGATGGCACCGGAGTGCCCGGTCGGGGACCCTGCGCGCCGTCATCTTCGGCGTGTCCGACGGCCTCGTGTCCAACCTGTCGCTCGTGATGGGCATCGCGGGGGCCTCGGACGACGGGAGGCTCATCCTCCTGACGGGGATCGCGGGCCTGCTCGCCGGCGCCTTCTCCATGGCCGCGGGCGAGTACATCTCGATGCAGAGCCAGAGGGAGCTGTTCGAGCGGCAGATCGCGCTCGAACGCGCGGAGCTCGAGGCGATGCCCGAGGAGGAGCAGCAGGAGCTGGCCGCGCTGTACATGGCGAAGGGCTTTCCGCGCCCCGAGGCCGAGCGGGTCGCAGCGCGGATCTTCGAGGACCGCGAGGGCGCGCTCGACACGCTGGTGCGCGAGGAGCTCGGCCTGGACCCTGACGAGCTCGGCTCGCCGTGGGGCGCCGCGCTCGGGTCGTTCCTCGCCTTCAGCGTCGGTGCCGCGATCCCGGTCGTGCCGTACCTGTTCGGCGGCGGGCCCGCGGTGTTCGTCACGAGCCTCGTGATCAGCCTCGTCGCCCTGTTCCTCGTCGGTGCGGGCGTCAGCCTGCTGACCGGTCGGAGCATGCTGTTCAGCGGCTTCCGGCAGCTCGCGATCGGGGCGGCGGCGGCAGCCGTGACGTACACGGTCGGGACGCTGATCGGCGTCGGCGTGGCGGGGTAGGGAGGCCGTGACGGGTACCCGGGACCGGCTGGAGGCTCGCCTCGAGGTCGAGGGACTGGCGCCGGCTGCGTGGTCCAACGGGCCCGACGACGTATATGCCGCGCACGAGCACGGGTATGACAAGGTGCTCGTGTGTGCATCCGGCTCGATCCGGTTCGGGCTGCCGGGCGTCGGGATGAGCGTCGAGCTGCGGCCAGGCGACCGCCTCGAACTTCCGGCGGGGACGCGTCACGACGCGCAGGTGGGCGCGGACGGCGTCACGTGCCTCGAGGCGCACGTGCCCGCGGGACAAATCCCGACGCTCCGGCGCGTCGCCGCCGGCGCGTGGTAGCCCCGGGAATCACGAACGCCCCGGAAGCACCGGGGCGTTGGTGGAGTTAGGCTGTGCGCGCCTAGCGGCGACCGAGCGTAGCCCAGAGGAGCGGGTTCTCCCGGGGATCGCTCGAGCGCTCGGAGTCCCCCGCGCTCATCACGATGCTGACGATCGAGAACAGCACGAGGAGCGCGAACGTGGCAATGATCACCATCGTCATGCACCCTTCGCTACCGGAGCACCGCTGACCGTGCGGTCCCGCCGGCCGATCCGGCGGGGGGTACGGCGCTCGCATTGACCCTCTCGTCCAGAATACCTTAGAAACGTAGGCTAGACAACCCGATACGCCTAACGAATGAGTACTAGTTGACGAAGAACGTTCATCTGAGTGAGACCGACGCGCGGTTGCTGGCGATCCTGCAATCGGACGGCCGGCGATCGTACGCGGAGCTCGGCGGGGAGCTGGGCATGGCCGGGCCGTCGGCGCACGAACGGGTGAAGAAGCTCGAGGCGCGAGGCGTCATCCAGGGGTACCGCACGGCCGTGGACCCGGCGGCCGTCGGACTCAACGTGCTCGCGTTCACCTGGGTGACGCAGGCGCCCGGGACGATCGCCGACGACCTCACGCCGCAGTTCGCGTCGATCCCCGAGATCGAGGAATGCCACTACATCGCGGGCGAGGCGGACTACATCCTGAAGATCCGAGCCCGCGACATGGAGCACCTGGGCCAGATCGTGCGGCACGTCCAGACGACGACGCACGTGTTCTCGACCGAGACCGATGTGGTGTTCTCGACCGGATTCGAGGGCCGGCCGCTGCCGCTCGGGGAGCGGCCGGCGGACGAGCTGGAAACCGGGAAGGGCCGGGAGACGTAGGACATGGCGGAACGCCGGGCGGGTGACACCGACGACGCCGCGCTCGTGCGAGCGCTCGCGGCGGGATCACAGGATGCCCTCGCGGCGCTCTATGACCGGCACGTCGACGGAATTCATGCCGTCGCACTCCGGCTCACGAACGACCGGCAGCTTGCCGAGGAGGTCGTGCAGGAGACGTTCCTGGCCCTGTGGAACCGCGCCGAGCTCTACGACCCGGGCGTCGCCTCGCTCGCCACCTGGCTGCGGACGATCGCCCGGAACCGGACGGTCGACCGGCTGCGCGCCGCGGGGCGCCGGCCTCCGCTCGTGCCGCTGCCAGGCGTCGGGGACGACGGAGACCCGGACGCCGGGTTCGAGCGGCTGCGCGCGGACACCGTGGTGATCGGCGGTGCCGCGGCGGATCCCGGACCGGAATCGGCGGCGGAGTCGGCCGAGCTGCGGGCGACCGTGGCAGCCGCGCTGACCCGCATGCCGGACGTCGAACGGGCGGTCATCATCCTCGCGTACCGCGAGGGGCTGACGCAGAGCGAGATCGCCGAGCGGCTGGACTGGCCGCTGGGCACGGTGAAGACGCGGACGCGGCGGGCGCTGGCCCACCTGCGGGAGGCGCTCGAGGCGGGCGACGAGCCGGTGCGAACCGGCGGCTCGCGAGACGGATGGTGATGGAACACGACGAGGCGCTGGAGCGCATCGATATCGCGGCGGCCGAGCCCGACGGGCTGGAGCGGCTGATGGCGGGCGACACGGCCGAGGCGGCCGCGGTCGCCGGTCACCTCGCGGGCTGCGCGGCGTGCACGGCGGAGCTGGCCCGTATCCGGCGGGTGTCGGTGATCGCCCGCGACGCCGTCCGGGCGCAACCAGACCCGGAGCTGCGCGAGCGCACCCTCGCGTTCGTACGCGCAGCCGGCGTGCCCCGAGGACCTGCGGCCGCGCCAGGTCCGGCGGCGCCTGTCGCCGCCGTTGCTGCCTCGGACGTCGTCGCGGCCTCGCCGCTGGAAATCGGCGCAGCACCGGCGACGCGTCCCCGCGCACTGGACGAGGCCCGCCGACGCCGCGAGTCGCGGGGCTTGCGGACGGCGGTCGCGGCGCTCGCGGCGGCGCTCGTGATCGCGGTCGGGGCGGGCGTCGTCGCGTATCGCTCGTTGTCGGCCGAGATGGCCGCGATGCAGGAGGAACAGGCACAGCAGATCGCGGTGCTCGACGCCACCACGCGGGCGACGATCGCGGTGACGGCCGAGCCCGACGCGCGGCGCGTGCCGCTGACGGCCCCATCGGGCACCGGGGATGCCGCCGGGACGCTCCTGTTCTCGCCCTCGACGGGCGAGCTCGTCGCGGTCGCGAGCAACCTCGTGCCCGAGGAGGACGGCCAGGAGTACGGCTGCTGGATCGAGGTGGACGGCACCCGGACGCGGATCGGCAAGATGTACTGGGCGGGTGACCTGTGGGCCTGGGCAGGCCCCGTGCCGGGCCTCGCGGACGTGCCCGCGGGCACGATGTTCGGCGTCTCGCTCGGCCCGGTCGACGGCGCCGCAGGGTCGACGCCCGTCCTCACCGGGGAGCTCTAGCCAGGAGCGCCGGGGCCGGCACGCCTCGCGGCGCCGCGGAGATCAGGGCGGGTTCACGCCCGGATCGGCCTCGACGAGATCCGGCGGCGGCTCGAGGGCCAGGCCGTCGACCTGGAGCGCCGGCAGCTCATCGGCTGGGGCGAGGACGTCGGGCGGCGGAAAGCCCAGGTATCGGCGATGGGCTCGCAGCACGTCCTCCGCAAGCGGCGCGTCGACCCGGCCGCCGACGGCGCGGGCGATCCACGCCGCCTCGGCACTCAGCTCCTCGTCGGCGATCTCGCGCTCGTGCCGGGTCGTGTCGGCGAGGACGAGCCACGTCAGGAGGCCGCCGGCAAGCACCCCCGCGATCAGCAGCCACCAGTTGAACTCGGCGGCCATCAGCGGCCGCACCGGTAAGGGGCGAGGCGGGCGTGCATCGCGGCCGAGGATAACCGACCCGGCGGGGCATGGCGCCCGGCTACACTCCGCCTCGATGCCTGCCCCGCTGCTCCCCGTCGCGGCCCTCGTGTCGGTGCTGGCGGCGATCACCGTCACCCCGGATCCGGTGGCGTTCCAGCTCGGTCCCATTCCGGTCTTCTGGTACGGGGTCTGCTACGCCGTCGGGCTCGCTCTCGCCTACGTCGTGATCACCCGGGAAGCGCGGCGGCGGGGCCTCGACGCGCGCCTCGTCGACAACGGGATCATCATCGTCGCGGTCGTTGCGCTGATCGGCGGGCGGCTGTACCACGTGATCGACCAGTGGCAGCTGTACCAGGACGACCCGCTCCGGATCATCCTGCCGCCGTACACCGGTCTCGGCGTCTACGGCGGGATCCTCACCGGGACGATCGCGGCCGTTGTCGTCACCCGTCTGTGGAAGCAGTCGTTCTGGAAGTGGGCCGACGTCATCGCGCCCGGCCTGTTCGTCATGCAGGCGGTCGGACGCTGGGGCAACTTCTTCAACCAGGAGCTGTACGGCCCGCCGACGACCTTGCCGTGGGGCATCTCGATCGACTGTGCGCACCGCGTCCTGCCGTACACGTGCGACGCCTACCCCTTCCCGGCCACCCACTTCCAACCGCTCTTCCTGTACGAATCGCTCTCCGCCGTCATCGGCGTGATCACGCTCGTGTGGCTGTCGTCGCGCCCGCGGCCGTGGCTCCGCGTCGGCGATCTCGGGGCGATCATGTTCATCTGGATCGGGG
>DATFQL010000216.1:0-7027 GCA_035264305.1 Candidatus Limnocylindrales bacterium
GTCGAGGCGATCCGCGGCCTGCTTCGGCACGCGGTGCGGCGCGGTGTCCCGATGCTCACGCTGTACGCGTTCAGCCGTGAGAACTGGGCCCGCTCGGACGACGAGGTCGCGGGCCTGTTCGAGCTCCTCGCGCAGGCGATCCGGGACGAGACCGATGAGCTGCGCGCACAGGGCGTGCGCGTCCGGCTTCTCGGCCGTCTCGAGGAGCTGCCCGACGAGACGCGGACCTCGATCACCGGGGCACTCGCGGAAACCGCCGAGGGGACGCGCCTCGACCTGAACATCGCGTGGAACTACGCGGGGCGCACGGAGCTCGTCGACGCGGTCCGTCGCGTGCTCGCGGCCGGGATCGCTCCCGGGGACGTCGACGAGCGGACGATCAGCGAGGCCCTGTACACCCGCGGATTGCCCGACCCGGACCTCGTCATCCGCACGGGCGGCGAGCAGCGGATCAGCAACTTCCTCATCTGGCAGTCGGCGTACGCCGAGCTCGTGTTCGACGAGTGCCTGTGGCCCGACTTCGGCCCCGCCGCGTTCGACCGCGCGCTGCTGGAGTTCGCCCGCCGCACGCGCCGCTTCGGCCGGTAGCGGCGCACCGCGCCGATGCTCCGCACGCGTGCGATCTCGGCGCTCGTCCTGGTGCCACCGCTGCTCATCGCGCTCGCCCTCGGGACGGCTGCCCTGACGGTCGTCCTCGTCATCGTCGCGGCGCTGGGCGCGTCGGAGGCGTTCCGCCTCCTCAAGGGGGCCGGATTCTCCTCGCTTCCGGTGTTCGGGACCGCGCTCGCCGTGGCGTTCGTGCTCGAGGCGTACTGGCGGCCCTTCGGGGATACGGGACTCCTGCTCGTCGCGATCGGTACCGTGCTGGCCGGCATCGGGGCGTTCGCGCGCCTCGATCCGCGGGACGGCCTGCTCGCCTGGGTCGGGACGGTGTTCGGGGCCGTGTACGTCGGGCTGATCAGCAACGTCCTCCACGTCGCGGCCACCGCACCGGCCGTGCCCGCCGCGGCCCCGCTGTCCTGGCTCGGTGGGGAGCGAGGGTGGGTGCTCCTGCTCGTCCTCGGCGTCTGGAGCTTCGACACCGGGGCGTACCTCGTGGGGCGCCAGGTCGGACGCCACAAGTTCCTGACCCACATCTCCCCGTCGAAGTCGATCGAGGGGGTGATCGGGGGGATCGTCGCGACGACCGCCGTCATCGCGCTCCTCCTCGCGGGTCTCGGGCAGCAGCCGCTGGGCGCGCTGGTCCTCGGTCCATTGCTCGGGATCGCCGCACAGGCCGGCGACCTCGCTGAATCGATGCTCAAGCGGGCCGCCGGGGCGAAGGATTCGGGGACGCTGATCCCGGGGCACGGCGGGATGCTCGACCGGATCGACTCGTTCCTGTTCGCGGGACCCGTGGTGGCGCTGTATGTCCTCGTCCTCACCGGCTGACTCGCGGCCCCTGGGCGTGGCGCTGCTCGGGTCGACCGGCAGCATCGGCGCCCAGGCGGTCGACGTCCTCGAGGCGCACCCGGACCGGTTCCGGGTCGTCGCGCTCGCGACACGCCGAAACGCACGCGAGCTCGAGTCCCAGGCCGCGCGGCTCCGCCCGGCGATCGTGGCGCTCGCCGACGACGAGGTGCCGCTCGGCCTTCCGGCGGGCACCGCGCGTGCCCGCGGCCGCGACGCCCTGGTCGAGCTCGCGACCCGTCCCGATGTTGACCTCGTCGTCGTGGGGACGGGCGGCGTCGTCTCGCTCGGACCGGTGCTCGCCGCGCTCCGCGCGGGCAAGGTCGTCGCGACCGCGAACAAGGAGACGCTCGTTGCCGGCGGCCACCTCGTCATGGCCGAGGCCGGACGGCAGGCTGCGGCCAGGGCAGCCCGCGATCCCCGCGATCCGCTCGCCTCGCCGCTCGCCTGGCTCCGGCCGATCGACTCGGAGCACTCGGCAATCTGGCAGTGCCTCGCCGGCGAACCGAGAGCGGGTGTCGCGCGACTCGTCCTCACCGCATCCGGCGGACCGTTCCTCGATGCAACGCCCGACGAGCTCGCGACGGTGACCCCCGAGCGCGCGCTCCGGCACCCGACCTGGACCATGGGGGCCAAGATCACGATCGATTCCGCGACGCTCGCCAACAAGGGCCTGGAGGTCATCGAGGCACACTGGCTGTACGATGTCGAGTACGACGCGATCGACGTCGTCGTCCATCCGCAGAGCGTCGTCCACTCGGCCGTCCTGTTCGTGGACGGTTCGCTCAAGGCCCAGCTCGGCACTCCGGACATGCGACTTCCGATCCAGTACGCGCTCACGTACCCCGAGCGCCTCCCGTCTCCGACCACGCCGCCCGACCTCGTCGCTGCGGCGCGCCTCGAGTTCCGCGCGCCCGACGAGGCCCGGTTTCCTGCGTTGCGCATCGCGCGCGACGCCGGCCGGGTCGGCTCCCGGGCTGCTGCCGCACTCATCGCGGCCGACGAGGTGGCCGTCTCGCGCTTCCTCGAGGGCACGCTCGACTTTCCGGGGATCCCACGTCTCCTCGACGCAGCGGTGACCCGGTTCGGCGGCGGGCCGGACCAGTCGCCGACCGTCGACGAGCTCATCGGGCTGGACCGCGAGGTCCGCGCCACGTTCGCCTCGGGGCCGGTTGGGGGTATCGCCTGATGGAGCTCGTCCAGAGCCTGATCACCGTCGTGGTGTTCATCGTCCTGCTCGGCACGCTCGTGCTCGTGCACGAGCTCGGGCACTTCATCACGGCGCGCTGGGCCAAGGTCCGAGTGCTCGAGTTCGGGATCGGCTTCCCGCCCCGGGCGAAGGTGCTCGGGCGAGGCAAGCGGCCGGCCTACGATGCCGGCCGGCCCCCGCGCCCGGATCCCGCGTTGCCGCCCAACGTCGAGCCCGGCTCGGACGAGGCGCAGGCGTTCGTCGCGGCCGCACGCGCCCAGGACGCCGAGGCGGGCGCGACGCTGTACACCCTCAACTGGCTGCCGATCGGCGGGTTCGTCAAGCTCGAGGGCGAGGACGGTGACGACGGCGCCGACCCGCACTCGTTCGCCAACGCGAAGCTGTGGGTGAAGGTCGGGATCCTGCTCGCCGGCGTCACCATGAACCTGCTGCTCGCGTTCGCCCTGTTCACCGGCATCGCGATGTGGGGTGAACCGGCCGTCGGCGTGACGGTCACCGAGGTCGTCCCCGGCTCGCCGGCGGCAGAGGCAGCGCTGGAGCCGGGCGACACGATCGCCACCGTGGACGGTCGTCAGTACTCCGCCTTCGACCTGCAGACGAGCAACCCGCTCATCGACATCCGCTCGCTCGCCGGGCAGACCGTCGTTCTCGGCATCGTCCATGCGGACGGCACCGCCGAGGACCTCACGGTGACCCTTCGCGAGCCCGCGACACCGGACCAGGGCGCGCTCGGGGTGTCCACCCGGGAGATCACCCAGGTCGGTACCGTGACGTACACGCCGGCGGAGGCGATCTCGACGGGCGTGACCCGGACCGTGGACGCGTTCGGCCTCATCCTCGGCGGCCTCGCGGATCTCGGCCAGTCGATCGTGACGAGCCCGACCACGGCCCCCCCGGCCTCCGGGCCGGTCGGGATCGCGTTCGACCTCGGCGACATCCTGTGGAACCTCGGACCGCTGTACGTCCTGTACCTCGCCGCGCTGCTGTCCGCGAACCTCGCGCTCGTCAACGTGCTGCCGTTCCCGCCGCTCGACGGCGGCCGGATCCTCGTCATCCTGCTCAAGGCCATCCCCGTGTACGGGAAGCGGATCTCGCTCCGCGCGGAGCAGCTGACGTACGCCGTCGGGTTCGTCGCGCTGTTCACGTTCCTCATCTGGATCACCGTGTTCGACGTCGCGCGCCAGGTCGGGAGCTGACCGTGACGTCGCCCGACCGGCTGCGGCCCGCGCGCCGGCCGACGGTCTCCGTCGACGTCGGCGGGGTCCTCGTCGGCTCTGCCCATCCCGTCGTCGTCCAGTCGATGACCAACACCGACACTGCGGAAGCTGATGCAACGGCGATCCAGGTCGCGCGGCTCGCCCACGCGGGATCCCAGCTCGTGCGGGTGACCGTCAACACCGACGAGGCCGCCGGTGCGGTCCCCGAGATCGTGCGCAAGGTCCGCGGCCTCGGGGTCGCCGTGCCCATCATCGGCGACTTCCACTACAACGGCCACAAGCTGCTCGTGGCGTACCCGGAGATGGCCGCGGCGCTCGACAAGTACCGGATCAACCCGGGCAACGTCGGCACGAAGCACCACGACGTCAACTTCCAGACGATCGTGCGGGCCGCGATCGACAACGGGAAGCCGGTCCGGATCGGGGTCAACTGGGGATCGCTGGACCAGCAGCTGCTGACCGCCATGATGGAGGCGAATGCCGGTTCCGCCGAGCCGCGCGACGCCCGGGACGTGATGATCGACGCGATGATCGAGTCCGCGATGCGCTCGGCCGAGCTGGCCGAGGAGACCGGCCTGCGGCACGACCGGATCATCCTGTCCGCCAAGGTGTCCGGGGTGCGCGACCTCGTCGACACGTACCGCCGGCTGGGCCCGCGGTCGGACTACCCGCTCCACCTCGGCCTGACCGAAGCCGGGATGGGCATGAAGGGGATCGTCGCCTCGACGGCCGGCCTCAGCCTGCTCCTCAACGAGGGGATCGGGGACACGATCCGGGTCTCGCTCACGCCCGAGCCAGGGGCCGGCCGGGAGCTCGAGGTGGAGGTCGCCCAGCAGGTGCTCCAGTCGCTGGGACTGCGATCGTTCCTGCCCCAGGTCTCCGCCTGCCCGGGCTGCGGCCGCACGACGTCGACCTTCTTCCAGGAGATGGCGCAGCAGATCACGGACCACCTCAAGCGGCGGATGCCCGAATGGCGCGACACGCACCCGGGCGTCGAGGACATGAAGGTCGCCGTGATGGGCTGCGTGGTCAACGGGCCCGGCGAGTCGAAGCACGCGGACATCGGGATCAGCCTCCCCGGCACGTTCGAGGCGCCCGTAGCTCCCGTGTTCGTGGACGGCGCGTTGGACCGGACGCTCCGCGGCGACCGGATCGTCGCCGACTTCATCGACCTCCTCGAGGACTACGTCGAGACGCGCTACGGCGCCGGGATCGAGGCGGCGGCGGCGCGCTGACGAGGCCGCAACCGAGGGCTTCGGCGGCCTCGGGCGATTGAGGCGTCCACGGGCCCCGGTGTATACTTCTGCAACAACGCAGGGCCGCCTCTGAGCGTGGGTGACCAACCCACGTTTCTTTGTGTCGGCGACCCTGCCTCCATCGAGCAACGAGAGCAGGAGGCACCCCATGAGCCGTGACTTCGTCGGTGCGCTGCTCCAGCTCAACGCAGAGAAGCAGGTCTCGCGAGAGGCCCTCGTCCGGGCCCTCGAGGAGGGCATCCAGGCCGCCTATCGCCGGGTCGCGGGCGAGGAGGACATCTTCGTTCGCGTCGAGCCGGAGAGCGGCCGGATCGACGTGTACCGGGGCCGGTACGTCGTCGACGAGATAGAGGACCCGATGGTCGAGGTGACCGTCGAGGAGGCACGCGAGACGAAGGCCGACGCCAAGGCCGGCGACGTTATCGAGCTCGAGCTGCTCGACGGCGAGAAGTACGGCCGGATCGGGGCGCAGACGGCCAAGCAGATCATCCTGCAGCGGATCCGCGAGGTCGAGCGCGACCAGGTGTTCGACCAGTTCGCGAACCGCGAGGGCGAGCTCATCACGGGGTCCGTGTCGCGGGTCGAGCCGCGGGCGATCATCCTCGACGTGGGGAAGGGCGTGGAAGCGGTGCTCGCCACGAGCGAGCAGAGCCCGCTCGAGCACTACCGGATCGGCCAGCCCGTGAAGGCCTTCGTGCTCGAGGTCCGCCGCTCGGCGCGCGGCCCGCAGATCCTCGTGAGCCGTACGCACAAGGGCTTCCTCCGACGGCTGTTCGAGCTCGAGGTCCCCGAGATCCACGCCGGGACCGTGGAGATCAAGGCGATCGCCCGCGAGGCCGGAAGCCGCTCGAAGGTGGCCGTCGCGTCGCGCCAGGAGGGTCTCGACCCGGTGGGCGCCACCGTCGGCCAGCGCGGCGCCCGGGTCCAGGCTGTCGTCGCGGAGCTCGCGGGCGAGAAGATCGACGTCATCCCGTGGAACGACGACGCGTCGGTCTTCGTCGCGAACGCGCTGTCGCCGGCCCAGGTCCTCGGCGTCGTCATCGACGAGGAGCACCGGATCGCGGCCGTCACCGTGCCCGAGCGCATGCTGTCGCTGGCGATCGGGCGCGAGGGCCAGAACGCGCGGCTCGCGGCGCGCCTGACGGGCTGGCGGATCGATATCCGGAGTGACGTCGCGGCCGCGGAGGCTGCAGCCCCGACTCCCGAGACGCCCGTCGGCGGGGACGTGGCCGACCCCGAGGCCGACCCGTCCGACGCCGTGGCCGCCGATGCCGATGGTGTCGCAGCCGCAGCCGATGGGCCGGCCGCGACCGTGACCGCGGGCGACGACGCCGCGACCGAGGCCGCCGAGACGCCGGCCCCGACGAAGCGGACCAGGACGAAGGCGGCAGCGGCGACCGACGAGGCGCCTGCCCCGTCGACCAACGGCGACGCCACCCCCGTCGCGAAGCGCCGCTCCTCCGAGGAGGTGTCGTCGTAGGCCCGGCGACGGCCGGGCGAGCCCGGGCAGCCGCGCCGCGTCCGGTCCCGACGCGAACGTGCGTTGCCTGCCGGACCGCGCGACCGAAGCGAGAGCTCGTTCGGGTCGTGCGGACGCCGGACGGTACGATGGTCCTCGACGAGACCGGCCGCGTCGCGGGACGCGGCGCATATCTGTGCCCGGAGGCGGACTGCTGGTCCGCGGCCGGGAGGCGGCGAGCCCTCGAGCGTGCGCTCGGGGCGCCCGTGCCGGACGAGCTTGCGGCGATCCTCGCCGCCGGACCCGACGTCCTCGGTTCCACCACTGCAACCAGAACCACCGGCGCCCAGTCCGACCAGGACGAGCGCGCGCCGACACCGAACGCGAACATCGAAGGAGGGCCCCATGGCCAGGAGTAGGAGCGGCACCCGCGGCC
>DATFQL010000217.1:0-6762 GCA_035264305.1 Candidatus Limnocylindrales bacterium
ATCGACGCGGATGGCTCGTACCTCGGCAAGTACCGCAAGACCCACATCCCCCACGTGCAGGGCTTCTGGGAGAAGTACTACTTCCGGCCGGGGAACATGGGGTATCCCGTGTTCGAGACCGCGGTCGGCAAGGTCGGCGTGTACATCTGCTACGACCGCCATTTTCCGGAGGGCGCGCGAGCGCTGGGGCTGAACGGCGCGGAGATGGTGTTCATCCCGTCCGCGACCAGCCGCGGCCTTTCGGAGTACCTGTGGCGGGTCGAGCAGGTGAGCCATGCGCTGGCCAACGGCTACTTCGTCGGGACGATCAACCGGGTCGGCAAGGAGCCGCTCGGCGAGGACGATTTCTACGGGCAGAGCTACTTCGTGGACCCGCGTGGCCAGTTCGTCGGCGGGGTCGGGAGCCCGTACGAGGAGGAGCTGATCGTCCGGGACATGGACCTCGACCTCATCACGGAGGTCCGCCAGACCTGGCAGTTCTACCGCGACCGGCGGCCCGACCAGTACGACGACCTCACCCGCCCGTAGCGACAGGGCGGACGTCGCGTGGCCCCTCGGTCGCGGGCCGTGCGCTGGCAGGTTTCCCGTCATCGGTTATGATCCCGCGCGGCTCGGCTGCCAAGGAGGAGGGCAGCCGAGCCGCCTGATTCCCGGGGGGATGGGGCAGGAGGACGTCGGATGCAGTTCGGGTTCACGCTCAAGCCCGATCACTCGATCGAGCGCACGATCGCGCTCGCCAGGCAGGCCGAGGCCGCGGGCTTCGAGTACGGGTGGCTGTTCGACTCGCACGTCCTGTGGCGCGATCCCTACCCCCTGCTGACGCTCATCGCGCAGGCGACACGCTCCCTGCGACTCGGGACGTGCGTGACCAACCCCGCCACGCGCGAGCCGTCGGTCACGGCATCTGCCCTTGCGGTCCTCGGCGAGATCTCGGGCGGCCGGATGGACCTCGGGATCGGGCGCGGTGACTCCGCACGGCGGGTCCTGGGCAAGGGTCCCACGACGATGAAGGACCTCGAGCAGGCCGTGCTCGTGATCCGCGCGCTCGTCGAGGGGGGGTCGATCGAGTTCGAGGGCACGACGCTCGAGCTGCCCTGGACGCCCGGACACCCGCTCCCGGTGTGGATCGCGGGCTACGGGCCTCAGGCGCTGCGGCTCACGGGCCGGATCGGCGACGGGGTGATCCTGCAGATCGGCGATCCCGACCTCGTCCGGTGGTTCGTCTCGCAGCTGCGGGCCGCCGTCCAGGAGGCGGGCCGGGATCCCGGCGCGGTGCGGGTCCAGGCGGCCGCGCCGGCGCACGTGGGGGAGGTGGCCGAGGGGCGTGACCGGACGCGCTGGTTCCCGGCCCTCGTCTCGAACCACGTCGTCGACCTCGTGAACAAGTACCCGCGCGAGGGCCTGCCCGAGGAGCTGACGACGTACGTCCGCGACCGCGAGGGCTATGACTATCTCCATCACGCCGAGGTGGGCTCCTCGAACGCGCAGTTCGTGACGGACGAGATCGTCGACCGGTTCTGTCTCGTCGGGCCCGTCGACGCCCACGTCGCGAAGCTGCGCTCGCTCGCCGAGGCGGGCGTGGACCAGTTCAACCTCTACCTGATGAACGGAAACGAGGAGGAGCAGCTCGAGGTCTACGGGCGGGAGATCATTCCCGCCCTGCGCGACACGGCGCCCGCCCGGGCCTGACGCCGCCGCGCGCCCGGGCCTGACGTCGCCGCCCGCGGAGCCATCCGCGGCCCACCCCTCGGCCGAAGGAACAGCGTCGACCACCTCGTTCGTGGAGCCGCTGTCCCTCGTGCCCGGGCCGTATCTCGCCTGCATCGCCGTGTCGTTCGCAGGCGTCGTGTTCCTCGCCCGCCGCGCCCTACCCGGCGTCGTCGGCGCGCGCCTGCTGCGGCCGGTTGTCGCCGTCCTGGTCGTCTTCCTCGCGTTCGACATCCTGGGCGCCGCGCGCGGCTGGTTCGCGTCGAGCGAGGCCTGGGTCGTGGCGAGCGTGCCGCCCGGGATCCCGCTCGAGGAGCCGCTGTTGCTCGCGTTTCTCGCGGTGCTCTCGGTCCTCCTGTTCGAAGTCGGACGGCGGCCTGCGCATGCCTGAGTACACGCTCGCGGGCCTGGTCACGGTGGGCGCCGCCGTTGCCGCCGCCTGGGTCACCGGAGTTGCCCGTATCCGGGCGACGTGGATCGGGTTCGCCATCTTCCTCGCGCTGACGCTGATGTTCGACCTCGTGCTGACGGCCCTGCCGATCGTCACCTATGGCGACTCGCTTCGGAGCGGCGTGGGCATCGCGACCATCCCGATCGAGGACCTTCTGTACGGCCAGGCGCTGTACCTCGTCGCGGTGTCGGCGTGGGGTCCGGCACCTGCGGGTCGGACCGCGGGTCGAACGGCATGACGGGGGCATCCGCCGCGACGGCTTCCCGCAGCTTCGGGTCCCGGGACCTGCTGCTCGCGAGCCGGCCGGTCTCGTGGATCAACACGGGCCTCCCGTTCTTCGCCGCGGCGTTCGCGGTCGTCCGCGGGCTCGACCCTTCGGTCCTGCTCGGGACCCTGTACTTCCTCGGCCCGTACAACCTCCTGCTGTACGGCGTGAACGACGTGTTCGACTACGCGTCGGACGTCGCCAACCCCCGGAAGCGATCGCTCGAAGGCGGCCTCGTCGCGCCGACGCATGCCCGCGCGGTGCTGATCGCGATCCTCGCCACCAACATCCCGCCGCTCATCGTCCTCGGCTGGCTCGGCGGTCCGATCGCGTCGGCTGCCCTCGTCGTGACCGTGGCGGTCGCCCTCGCCTACTCCGCTCCCCCGCTGCGGACCAAGGTGCGGCCGTTCCTCGACTCGGTCACCTCGGCGCTCCACTTCGTCCTGCCCGCCGTGTGTGGGTTCCTCGTCGCGGGCCTGGCGCCCGCGGACCTTCCGTGGCTCATCCTGGGCGGCTTCCTCGCGTGGGGGATCGCGAGCCACGCGCTCGGGGCGATCCAGGACATCGCCTACGACCGCGCGGCGCAGATCGGGTCGATCGCGACGACGCTCGGTGCGCGACGGACGGCCCTGGTCTCGCTCGTGGGCTACCTCATGGCCGTCGTCGTCGCCGCGACGATGCCGTCTCCGTGGGGAGCGGCTGCGGCACTCGCCCTCACGCCGTATCTCCTCCTGCCGGCGATGGTCCTCGCACGCGATGACGAGCCGCAGGCGCGACGAGCGTGGCGCAGCTTCATGCAGCTGAACCTGCTGGTGGGCTTCGTGCTCGCCCAGCTGCTGCTCCGGCACTGGGAGATCACGACCTGGGCGGCGTGGGAGCTGGCGATCGCGGTCGCCGCCGTCGCCGCGGGCTGGACGCTCGCGAACACGCTGCTCCTCGCGGCCGCGACACGGCGCGTGGACACGGGCCCCCGCACGTTGGCCCCGCTGCCGTCGCTGACGATCGTCGTGCCGTGTCGCAACGAAGCGGCGAGGCTGCGTGCGTGCCTCGCGGCGCTCGCCGCGCAGCGTTACCCGGGTCCGTGCGACGTCCTCGTCGTCGACGACGGCTCGACCGACGGCTCGGCGTCCCTCGCCGCCGACGCGCTGGCACCCATGGCCGATGCGGGGCGGGTCGTCGCCGCGGCGCCGATGCCTGCCGGCTGGTCCGGGAAGAGCTGGGCGGTCGCGGCGACGGGTGTCGCGGAGTCGGAAGGCGACCTCGTGCTGGTCGTCGACGCCGACACGGTCCTCCGGCCGGACGCCGCCTCGACGCTCGTCCGCCAGCTGCTTGCGCAGGACGCCGACCTCGTGTCCGGTGTCACGCGGTACGCGATGCGCGGCACCGGCGAGCTCGTGACGATGCCGGGCTACCCGATGCTCCTGTTCGGGTTCGTCCCAGCCTGGCTGGCGGCGTGGTGGCGCGAGCGACCGGCCGCGCTCGCCTTCGCGTACGGGCCGCTGATCCTCGTGCGGCGCGACGCCTACCTCGCGACCGGCGGGCACGCGGCCGTTCCCGAGAGCCACCGCGAGGACATCGACCTCGCCCGGACATTCGCGCGGCTCGGGCGCCGGGTGGTCACCGTCCACGCCGCCGACCTCGCCGCGACGCGCCACTACGCCGGCTGGCGCGCGGTGCTCGGCTCGTGGTCGCGCATCCTGCCGGGCTACACCGATGGCTCGGTTGCGGTCGCGCTCGCCATGCTCGCCGGCGAGGTCCTCGCGTACCTGCTGCCACTCCTGCTGCCGCTGGTCGCCGTCGCGATCGCACCCGACCGGATCGCGCCGTCGCTCGTGCCCCTGGCGGTGCTGGTCGCGGCACGCGTGGCCCAGTCGCTGACCCAGCGCCTGCCGCTCGCAGCGGTCGTCCTCCACCCGCTCACGATCCTCACCACGCTCGCGGGGCAGGTCGTCGCGCTGGCCGGGCTCGTGGCAGGTCGCACGCCCGCGTGGCGCGGGCGCCCGATGCCCGACCTTCGAGCAGCCGCCGCGCCGGGAGTGGACTCGTGACCGGCCGGCCGCTCCGTGTCGTCGTGGTGGGTGCCGGGCTCGGCGGGTTGTCCGCCTCGATCCGGCTGCAGGCGGCGGGTCACCACGTCACGGTGCTCGAGGGTCGCCCGGAGATCGGCGGGCGCGCCTCGCAGCTTCGCGACCGCGGTTACACGTGGGACACCGGTCCGTCGCTGGTGACGATGCCGTGGCTGCTGGACGAGCTGTACGGGATTGCGGGAACGACGACCGGCGACCAGGTCACGCTCCGCGCACTCGACCCGTTCTACCGGATCCGCTGGTCCGACGACCCGCGCCAGTTCGACTTCACGGGTGACCGGGACGCGATGGTCGCCGAGATGGCCCGCTTCGCCCCCGATGATGCCCGGCGGTTCGATGCGTTCATGACGGCGTCCAAGGCGATCCACGAGGAAGGCATCCTCGTCGCCGGGCGCCGCCCGTTCCTCGATCCCGCGAGCTTCGCGCGGCTCCTCCCGACGATGCTGCGCCTCGACGCGGTCCGCCCGCTGCGCGGGTTCGTCGGCAGCTTCTTCCGCGACCCGCGGCTGCGGATGGTGTTCGACTTCCACAGCCTGTTCATCGGTGGCGATCCGTGGCGGGTGCCGGCGATCTACAGCGCGCTCGCGTACCTGCAGGTCTCGGACGGCGTGTGGTACACGGACGGCGGCGTCTACGCGATCGTGCGGTCGCTCGGCCGCCTCGTCGAGGCCGGAGGCGGCCAGGTGGTCACGGGCGCCCGGGTCGTCGCCATCGAACACGAGGACCGGCGCGTCACCGGCGTCCGGCTCGACGACGGCGAACGGATCCCGGCCGACCTCGTCGTGTCCAACGCCGACGCGACCGTGACCCGGCGCCGGCTCCTCCAGCCCCGGACGCCGGACAGCGTGCCCTGGCGATGGCGCCGGCCGCGCCAGACCATGAGCTGCTTCCTCCTGTACCTCGGCACGGATCGGCCGTTTCCGCAGCTCCGCCACCACACGCTGCTGGTCGGACCCGACTATCCCGGCTTCGTCCGGCAGGTGACCCGCGAACGGCGCATCGCCGACGACCTCGCGCTCTACGTCCACGCGCCGTCCCGGACGGAGCCCGCGATGGCCGCGAACGGCGGTGACAGCCTGGCGATCCTCCTGCCGGTCCCGAACCTCGCCTCGGGCGACGACTGGGAGGCGCTCGCGCCAGCGCTCCGCGAGCGGGTGCTGTCGTGGATGGAGCGTGACTTCGGGCTCGAGGGACTTCGCGACTCGATCGTCGTGGAGCACGCGATGACGCCCGTCGACTTCCGCCGCGACCTCGACGCGCCGCTGGGGAACGCGTTCGCGACGGAGCCCGTGCTCTGGCAGTCCGCGTACTTCCGGCAGCCGAACCGGGACCGCACGGTCGCGGGGCTGTACTACGTGGGCGCCGGGACGCACCCAGGCGGCGGGATCCCCGGCGTCATCCTCGGCGCGGGCGTCACGAGCGATGTGATCGCGTCCGATGTCGCCGAGGGACGGGTCGCCCCACGATCGCCCGGCGCTCATCGGCCGCTTGGCTCAACCACGCCGCTGCCCGGGGATGCGGCGTGATGGCGGCGCCCGCCGCGATCCACCGCCACGACGGCGAGGCGCGCGCCGTCATGGCACGAGTTGCGCGGACGTTCGACCTCGCCACGCGGCTCCTTCCCGCGAAGGCACGCGCGGACGTACGGCGGCTGTACCTCGTGATGCGCACGCTCGACGACCTCGTCGACACGGGCTCGCCCGATGCGCCCACACGCCTCGCCGCGGCCGAGGCCTGGGCTGCCGGCGGTCCCGCACACGGCCGCGAGGCCGAGCTGCTCGAGGACCTCGCGAGACGGCACCCGGCGCTTCCCCGAGACGCGGTCGCGGACTTCTGTGCAGGCATGCGCGCGGACCTGGCCGGCCCCGCACACGGGACGGACGACGACCTCGACCGGTACTGCTATCGCGTGGCCGGCACCGTCGGCCGGCTCATGGCGGTCGTGCTCGGTGTCGAGCACGCCAGCGACGGAGCGGCCGATCTTGCCGCACGACGGCTGGGTGCAGCGATGCAGCGGACGAACATCCTGCGCGACGTCCGGGAGGACGCCGCCGCCGGCCGTGTCTACCTGCCGGCGACGACGCTGGCGGCCGCCGACGTGGCGCCCGGTGACGCGGCTGCCCTGCTCGGGCTGCCCGGCTGGCCGGTCGCCCGCCGCATCGCGCTGCTCACCGCTGAGATCGCGCGTGCGGATGCCGACTATGCGGCGGGCCTCGCGGGCGTCGGCCTGCTCCGCAGCGGCGGTCGGGGCG